>JANNUY010000040.1:0-3521 GCA_031414155.1 Acidobacteriota bacterium | reverse complement strand
TTCAACACGGCGGCTTCGTTCACGACGAATACGAACTGGCAGGCTTATGGCGGCGAAACGACGATGAGCTATCTGACTCAAATGGCCGGCCTGACCTTTCAGAATTTTGTTTCGGCGGCTGTCGGTATGGCGCTCGCAATCGCTTTCATTCGCGGCATCGCGCAACGCGAACAGGAAACGCTCGGCAACTTTTGGGTGGACGTGACGCGCGCGACGCTTTACGTGCTGTTGCCGTTGAGCTTCGTCATTGCGCTGTTCCTCGTCTCGCAAGGCGTAGTGCAAAACCTCAACGCTTACACCACGGCGCATGTGATTGACGTGACGGGTGAAGTAAAAACGCAAACCATTGCGCAAGGCCCGGCGGCTTCGCAGGTAGCGATCAAGATGCTGGGCACGAACGGCGGCGGCTTTTTCAACGCGAACGCAGCGCATCCGTTTGAGAACCCTACGCCGCTCGCCAACTTTGTGCAGATGTTGCTGATCTTTCTGATTCCGGCGGGGCTGACTTATACGTTAGGGCGGATGACCGGCGCGCAACGCCACGGCTGGGCAGTGTTGGCGGCGATGTTGATCTTGTCAGTTGCGGGCGTTGTCGTCACCTATTGGGCCGAAGCGCAAGGCAATCCGCTTTTTTCCGCGAGCGTTGCGCAAAGCGGCAATTGGGAAGGGAAAGAGACGCGCTTTGGCATGGCGAACTCGGCGCTGTTTGCGGTCGTGACGACGGACGCATCGTGCGGCGCGGTCAATGCGATGCACGATTCGTTCACGCCGCTGGGCGGACTCGTCACGCTGGTCAACATCATGCTGGGCGAAGTCGTTTTCGGCGGCGTCGGCGCGGGGCTTTACGGCGTGTTGATCTTCGTCATTCTCGCGGTTTTCATCGCCGGGCTGATGGTCGGACGCACGCCGGAATATCTAGGCAAAAAGATTGAAGCCTACGACGTGAAGATGGCGATGCTCTATGCGTTAATCTTTCCGCTGCTGATTTTGTCGTTGACGGCCATCTCGGTTTTGACGCAAAGCGGTTTGAGTTCACTCAACAACAATGGCCCGCATGGGCTGACAGAAATTCTGTATGCCTTCACGTCAGGCACGGGCAATAACGGTTCGGCCTTTGCGGGCTTGAACGCGAATACGACCTGGTACAACACCGCGCTCGGCTTGGCGATGTTAGCCGGGCGTTTCTTGATGATCGTGCCCATGCTCGCAGTCGCAGGCAATCTCGCACGCAAGAAAATCGCACCACCTTCGGCTGGCACGTTTCCGGTGACTACGCCGCTTTTCACCGTATTGCTCATCAGCGTCATTGTGATCGTGGGCGCGCTCACGTTTTTTCCCGTTTTGAGTTTAGGGCCAATCGTTGAACACCTCTTGATGAATGCCGGACAAACCTTTTGATTGCGGAATAAAAGAACCGGCAACCGGCAACTGACAACTTATGAAAAACATTTCTATTTGGGATGCCAACCTAGTGCGACGCGCGTTGCTGGATGCGTTGCGCAAGCTCGACCCGCGTGTGATGTGGCGCAATCCGGTGATGTTCGTCGTCGAAGTGGGCTGCGTGCTGACGAGCCTTTTGCTTATTCGTGATGGTGCGACAGGCGCGGCAAGCATTGGCTTCGCGTTGCAGATTACGCTGTGGCTTTGGTTCACGGTGCTGTTTGCCAACTTCGCCGAAGCGATGGCCGAAGGACGCGGCAAGGCGCAGGCCGATACGTTGCGCAAGGCGCGAACTGAGACGAATGCCAATCGCTTGTCAGCCAACGGTCAAATCGAAATCACCGCCGCATCGCAACTACGCAAAGGCGATGTAGTGCTGGTCAGCGCGGGCGAGTTCATTCCCGGTGACGGTGAAATCATTGAGGGCGTAGCCTCCGTTGACGAATCAGCCATCACGGGCGAATCGGCGCCGGTCATACGCGAAGTAGGCGGCGACCGTTCGGCGGTGACGGGCGGTACGCGGGTGCTGTCAGATCAACTCAAGATTCGCATCACGGCGAATCCGGGCGAGACGTTCATGGATCGCATGATCGCGCTGGTCGAAGGCGCGGCTCGCCAGAAAACGCCCAACGAAATCGCGCTCAACATTTTGCTCGCGGGCTTGACGATCATCTTTTTGCTGGCGGTCGTGACGCTGCAACCTTTTGCTATTTATTCCCACGCGCCGCAAACCGTTTTTGTGTTGGTGTCGCTGTTGGTGTGTTTGATTCCGACGACGATTGGCGGGCTGTTGTCGGCCATCGGCATCGCAGGCATGGATCGTCTCGTGCAACACAACGTGCTGGCATTGAGCGGACGCGCCGTCGAAGCCGCAGGCGATGTCAACGTATTGCTGCTCGACAAGACCGGCACGATTACGCTGGGCAATCGGCAGGCGGCGGAATTCATCGCGTTGCCCGGCGTGACTGAAAATGAATGAGCCGACGCCGCGCAACTGGCTTCGCTGGCGGACGAAACGCCCGAAGGCCGCTCGATTGTCGTGTTGGCGAAAAATCAATACGGCTTGCGCGAACGCGAGTTGATGGCAAGTGAAGCTGAGTTCATCCCGTTCACCGCGCAAACGCGGATGTCGGGTGTCAATTGGCAAGGCCGCGAGATTCGCAAAGGCGCGGCAGATGCGCTGGAAAAATACGTTGCAACGAACGGCGGCGCAGCTTTGCCCGCCTTGCGCGCCATTGTCGAACGCATCGCCAAAGCGGGTGGCACGCCTCTCGTTGTTGCTGAAAACTTCCGTCCGCTCGGCGTGATTTATCTCAAAGACATCGTCAAAGGCGGAATGCGCGAACGCTTTGCGCAATTGCGCGCGCTGGGCATCAAGACGGTGATGATAACGGGCGACAATCCGCTGACCGCCGCTGCGATTGCGGGCGAAGCGGGCGTGGATGATTTTTTGGCGGAGGCTACGCCTGAAGACAAACTCGCGCTGATTCGCCGCGAACAAAGTGAAGGCAAGCTCGTAGCGATGACTGGCGACGGCACAAACGACGCACCCGCGCTCGCGCAAGCCGATGTGGGCGTAGCGATGAACACCGGCACGCAAGCCGCCAAAGAAGCGGGCAACATGGTTGATCTTGATTCCAACCCGACGAAGCTGATTGAGATTGTCGAAATCGGCAAACAACTTTTAATGACGCGCGGCGCGCTGACGACGTTCTCAATCGCCAACGACGTAGCCAAATACTTCGCCATCATTCCGGCGATGTTCGCTACGGCGTTTCCGGTGTTGAACGCGCTCAACGTGATGCGGCTGGCGACGCCGCAATCAGCGATTTTGTCGGCGGTGATTTTTAACGCGTTGGTGATTGTCTTTTTGATTCCGCTGGCGTTGCGGGGCGTGGGCTATCAACCGTTGAGCGCGGCGGCGTTGTTGCGGCGCAACCTGTTGGTTTACGGCTTGGGCGGATTGCTCGTGCCTTTCGTCGGCATCAAGTTGATTGATGTGATTGTTGTGGCGTTGGGTTTCGCTTGAAGCCAACGAAATTGGACGCACTGCCTTTGCGGCTCCGCCGCAGTGATGTGCG
>JANNUY010000039.1:0-4608 GCA_031414155.1 Acidobacteriota bacterium | reverse complement strand
AAATCACAGCCGTAGCAGCGCAACCTTGGCGAGGTTGCGCTATAGTTGGCGATTGTCACGGATTCAGGCAATCAGCGTTTGAAAGCGCGCGTCATCACCTAACGCTTCGAAATCCTTTTCGATACGCGCACGGGCGGTGTTGAAGGCGCGGCGTCCGGCGAGGGCATTTTCCAGATGTTCGAGCGCCAATTCATGTTCGCCCATCACGGCGCAGGCACACGCCACGTAATAGCGGGTGAACGGGTCGTCAGTGCCGCGCGCCAGTTGTTCATCAAAGAACCGTAACGCTTCGGCAAAGGCCGCGCGCGCGCTTATCAGATCGCCCAAATGCACATAAGCACTAGCGATTTTGGTATGCACATCCAGCAAGGTGCGGTCTTTGAGTGCGTGATCGTGCTGTTCCAGAAACGTGATTTCGCGCTGATATTCGGCGATGGCTTCGGAGTATTTCCCCTGCAACGCGAACGCGTGCCCGAGCCGCAGGTAAGAGCCGATGATTTGAATACCTTCTTGATTGAGCGCCGCAAGTTCCTGCGCTTGAATCGCCTGACGCGCCAGTGATTCGACGCGCTGAAAATCGCCGGTATAACTCAGCACGTGCGCCAGAGAAGGCACGATCCAAGTGTTGTCGCCGGGATTTTCGAGCGCCCGTTCATATTGCACCGCCGCCTCGGCAAAGCGCCCCTTGCCGATGAAATAGGCGCGGCCCAAGGCGGCGAGTACGAAAGGATCGTCCGGCGCAAAAGCCAACGCGCGCTTGATGGCACCGATGGCATCGTCTACGCGGTCGAGCGCGATGAAAGCCATGCCGATCACGCTGTAACTGTCGGCGTAATTCGGTCGCACCTCGATGGCTTTTTCCGCCAGCGCCACGGCTTCTTCCAAAACGTCGGTGCGCGCTTCGAATTGCCCTTTAAGCACGAGCGCATAAGCCTTGCCAGCGTAAGCCTGTGCGTAGTTGGGATCGAGTTCGATGGCTTGTTGCGCCAGCGCGATACCGGCTTCAATGGCTTCGGGCTTGCCGGTATAAACCAGTTCACGGGCTTTGCTGTAAGCCTCATAAGCCGCCATGACGTCGGTCTCGCGCTGCGCGATATCGGCGCGTTCATCCGTCGCTATGCCTAAATCGAGGTCGCGCGAAAGTTCGTAAACAATCTTGTCCTGCAACGCGAAAATGTCGCTCATCGGTCCGTCAATCTTGACGGTCTTGATGATCTCGCCCGATTCGACTTCGACAAAGCGCGCAGTGATGCGCAACATTTCGCCGAGGCGTTGATAACCGCCGACGACGATCCAGCGCGCGCCGACTTCGCGGCCCAGGCGCGTGGCGAACTTTTCGTCAAAGTCAGTTTGCTGATCGGCATTCCAGCGGCGCAACACGTCGTAAATCAATTCACGTCCGACGACTGATACGCTGTGAATGTTTTTGAGGTCGGCCGTCACGGTTTCGGCAATGCCTACGCCAATCCACTCATCGGGCGCGTTAGCGGTGATGTTGTGAAAGCGCAACACAGCGACAGTCTTGCCCTCCCGCGCGCGCAAGGCGCTGGAATTGGAAAGCCCCCCGCCGCTCGCCGCTTGGGTGGCGAAAGGGTCATTTAACGAATTAGGCAACGGGTTAGCCGAGTGATAGGTGTCAGCGCTCAACGGCAGCGATACATCGCGACGCAGGGCATCGAGATCGAAAATAACTTCGCGCAAATGCTGGTGCCGCAAGACGCGGTCTTTGGCGAGCATACGATGTACGAGGTCTTCGAGCGCCGGGTTGACCGCGCGATTGTGCGTACTGACGGGCGCGGGGTTGGCGTGCAGAATGGCGTCAACCACGGCCAACGCCGAACTGCCTTGAAAGGGCAATTGCTGCGCGAGGAATTCATAAAAGACGACGCCGAAGCTGAAAATATCGCTGCGATGATCTACGTCTTCGCCGCGCGCCTGCTCGGGCGACATATAAGCGAACGTGCCCAGCACGGTGCCCGGCTGGGTGAGCAAAAGATTGGTGTGAAACAGGCTTGCCGTTTCGGTGTTTTCATCTTTGTCGTTTTGAGGCTGCGTGAGCGGATTGAATTTCGCTACGCCGAAATCGAGGATTTTGGCGCGGCGCGCTTCGCCGATGTCGGTGATGAGAATGTTCGACGGCTTGAGGTCACGATGGACGATGCCGCGTTCATGCGCTTCAGCCAGACCGCTGGCGATTTGCGTGAAGACATCCAGCAAATCCTCCAACGCCAACTGCCCACGCAACGACTTGAGCGTTTCGCCCGGCACATATTCCATCGCAATGAAACTGAAGCGCGTGCCTGCACTTTCGATTTCGTCAATTTCGTAAATGGTGGCTACGTTGGGATGGTTAATCGCACTCGCGGCCTGGGCTTCGCGCAAAAACCGCAAACGCGCGGTGTCGCTTTCGGTGTCGTTTACGCTCAACAGCTTGAGCGCCACCATGCGATTGAGGCGCGTGTCTTCGGCCTTGTAAACCGTACCCATGCCGCCCGCACCGAGCTTTTCAAGAATCTTGTAGTGAGAAATTGTTTCGCCAATCATATTATTATTCGTCAGTAATTGTTGTTCTGCTTCTCCTGCCGTGAGCAAGCATTCTGCGGTACGGCAAAACATTTTTCCACGTACTGAATTTCAATGACGACTGCTGCTTCTGACATCATCGGACGTTTCGCGCCTTCGCCCACCGGCACGCTGCATCTGGGCAACTTGCGTACGGCACTGGCTTCGTGGCTATCGGTCAAGTCGCGCGGCGGACGCTGGCTCATTCGCATCGAAGACGTAGACCGCGCGCGTTGCTCACCCGCTTGGGCCGCAGCGCAAATCCGCGACCTCGCCGCGCTTGGTTTGGTTTCAGACGAACCCGTCGTATGGCAATCGCAACGCGAAGAACTTTATCGCGCAGCGCTCAACCAACTCGCACGACAAAACGTTTTGTATCGCTGCGGCTGTTCGCGCAAAGACCTCGCAACCATGGCATCAGCTCCGCACAGCCACGAAGGTTTGCGGCCTTACTCCGGCTTGTGTCGCGCGAACAAGGTCAGCGAGTTAGTAGCGGATGCGCTGCGCGTTGAACTGCCTGCGGGCGGCGTAGCGTGGCGCGACTTTTTGCTCGGCGCGCAAAGCGACGATCCGGCGGAACTCACGGGCGACCCGGTGCTTTATCGCCGCGACGGATGTTTCGCCTACCACCTCGCCGTAGTCGTAGACGACGCCACGCAAAGCGTCACCGAAATCATACGCGGTGCAGACTTGCGCGAAGCCACGGCTACACAAATTCGTTTGCAGGAATTGTTGGGTTACGCGCGACCGGCTTACGCGCACCTCGGCTTGGTGACTGCGCCGGACGGTACGCGGTTAGGCAAACGCGATGAAGCCATTGGACTGGCTGCGTTACAGGCACGCGGCGTTAGCGTGAATGAGATTATCGGTTGGTTGGGTTGGAGTTTGGGTTGTTTGCCAGAATCAGTTGCTTGTCAGGCGAAAGAATTGATTGCGCGGTTTGCGTGGGAAAGAGTTTCTCGCAGTTCGACGGTTTCGACTCCGGCGGAGTGGGTGTGATTTCAATTAGCGGTGCTGCGCCACCGCATGAATCGCATCGGCGATAGCCTGGATGCGCGCCAGACTGGCTTGTGCGTAACTGGTCGCTTCATAACGTTGAATTTGTTGCGGCTTGACGCCCAGTTCATCCGCTAATGCCGATTGCGTCAGTCCCGCCGCGATGCGGGCTTCGATCAACAACTCTGGCAACTCAGCCACGAGTTCCAATCGGTTCAAACCGGTTTTCTTGCGCCGCAACTTTTCATAAGCCTTGATCTCTGCGCGCAAGACTTCCAACTCGCTGGCTACGGTTTCTTTTTGTGCGCGAATCAAACGCGGATGCACGCCTGAATGCGCCGCCGGGCTTTCGTCGAAATGCGCCAATACTTCTGCGAACTTTTCGGCCTGCGCTTTGGCGTGCCGATATTGCCACTGATTTTTGATCTTCATGGTTTCAGTCCCTTAGCCGGATGCCGACAATCCCTTTGCGCCGCAACACACCACGCCGAACTTTGTAGCGAAGCCGTCATCGTGTTCATCGCTGTTGCGTTTAAGTCCAATCGCCTTCATCCGGCGTTAGTGCCTTTTGTGCCTGATGCCTAACACGCAACACATAGACAGACTCATCTTCGATGACAAACAGGATGCGGTATTTTTCAAACAGAAGGTGGCGAATTTCCAAGCCATGTGTTTTTCGTTCAGGAGCGAAAGGGCAACGCGCTGGAGACTCGCTGAGACTTTCGATGGCATGTTGAATATCGACATACCAAAGCGTGGCTTTTTCCAGCGAGTATTGCGCCATCCACCGCGTGGCTTCGCGGAGGTCGTCTTCGGCACGCGGCAGAGTGATGACTTGGTATCCCATAGGACTGTTTACTTGATGCCGAGTTCTTTTCCGAGTTCCTCAAAGAACTCTTTGGCTGGACGTCCTTTGCCTGCGCGCAGTTCCGCGATGGCTTGCAGCGTTTTAGCTTCTTCCAGCGATTCCACCAGTTTTTGATAGCTTTCTGCGTTTTGCACTACGAGCTTGGCTTTGCCATTGACCGTTAGCATGACCGGACGACCAGA
>JANNUY010000038.1:0-5468 GCA_031414155.1 Acidobacteriota bacterium | reverse complement strand
TACCTTCACCGCGCCACTAGACGAATTGGCTCTGATGCTGTTCGTGTAAACCATCCCGTTGATATGGGTGTCGAACATTCTGCCGCTCGGATCTATCACTTGCCAGCCGCCCGTCGTCGTGCCGGTATAATTATAATTTTGTACCGCGCCAGCTTGCCAGTTTTCCGCCCACTCCGAACGCCACGACATACCAGCCGCGAGCGTGCAACCTGCCACCGCGCGCGCTACGCCTTGCCCATTAATTTCTGGTACCCATTTGGTAATGCCGCTCATCACGCCTTCTGAGTTATAACTAAACCGAAAGTTCACGCCCGTCGGATAAGTTAATTTAGATGGCAGCCACACCTGTGAACCGTTCAGCCCCGGCGGGTCTATGTTACCCGTCACACCTTGAATCGTCACGGGCGCGTGATCAATCCGCACGTAATAAAACGGCGTAGTTCCGCGCATTTGTTTGACGCCGGTCAAGCGATTATTCGTATATTCAAAATCAATCCGGCGTCCGGCGGTGTCAAGCGCATAATCGGGCACGAGCGACTCGTTCGAAAGGGTTTTATAACTGAGGTTAATCACATTGCCATTGCGGTCTTTGATCTGAGTAACATAAGTTTGATATTCGCGCGCGACGGGCGAAACGGTTTGCTGTCCGAACAGAATCTGCGTCCCATTCGTCGTCGTCATCGTCATTTGGTTCGTCGCCGTGTTGCTGATGGTTAAATAGCTGCTGTCATAACTTTCCCAGCGGTTAGTCGCCGTGTTGAATTTGAACGCATGCCGTGTGCCGTCCGGCGCGAGATAGATAAACGACGAAGCGTTGGTAACTTGATTGCCATAAAGATAATTGCCCGACGGCGGATCCGTCCATAACAGCGAGCCGAAACCCATACGCCAGCCGGGGCCGGGAAAACCACGATCCGTGTTATAAGCTTTGTTATAAGCATCGCCGATCCATACGTTGGAACTGTAACTCAAGGCCAACCCCAGATTTAATCCTGCGCGCCCGGCGAGCGACATTACCGGAGCCGTCCAATTAAAGTTGCGCGTAATCATGTCCACCGACAACCCGCCCACCACCGAAGCGCCCGCCGTCGGGTCAGGGGCTTGCATCGGCAAGGCTCCCATCGGCCCGCTGGGATTCTCAGGCTGAGTTAGCAGCGTGTAATACCAACTTAAGTTACTCGTGTTCGTAGGTTTCGGGTCGAGGTAACTCGCCGCAGGCAAGCTGCCTTGCGTATAAGCATTCGGCGCTTGCGGCGTAGTGCCGCGCAAGGTGTCAAGGTTAGGCGACATACCGGTTTGCAACATCGCCCCCGTGGCATACGGCGACAGAAACAGGCTGGGCATCCAGTTGCGCACCAGCGCGCGGAAGTTACTCAAGCTCAGCGAAGCGAGTGCAGGTTTTACCGACGGTTGCCTAACCGGCAAGGCCAGCGCAGGTGCGGCAATTAACGTAGTCGAAAGTAAAAAGCAGGCGAACTCACGAACAAAACCCATACGGCGGCGATTCAACATGGCGTAACACTCCCTCGGACGGCGCAGGCTTTGCGCTGGCTAGCTGCAATTTAAGTTACTCGCCCAGTACCGCAGGCGAGCTGGAATTAAAGTTGGAACAGTCGGTTAAGGCAGCTTAGTGGCAACGAAAAAAGCTATCGGAGTTAATCAATCATTTACGGGTCGTTCTTTGTGTTGCCCGCTAGGTTAAGGCAACGTGGCGCAAGCTACGCCTCTGATGAGTTGCTGTCAAGCGATCTTCGGCTAGTGGAAAAAAATAATTCCGGCGGCAGATAAAAATGCGATTTTGGGCGACGGCGAATGAAAGGACTGAGCGAAGGGGCCTACATAATCTGTTGCCTATCGTTATTTCAGCTTGCGCGGGGCGCATGGCGGCGTTTTCGTGGTAAGGCCAATGCAGTTTTTGCAACCGCAGCGGCGGCGCGGAACCGCGTTACGCAAAGAATTCCCGCACCGGCTGGAAGTTCATATATTTCGTCCCCGACGCCGGTTCGACATAATGAAACGCGCGGCCTGAGGGTGTGGTGTCAATGCTCTTCGTCCAGTCAATGCCCAGCGCCGAATAAATCGTGCAGGCGATGTCTTCCATATAAATCGGACGCTTGCCCGACCAGCCCGCGTCGGTGATCTTGCCGCCCGCTTCGTCAGTCTTGCCGATAACCGCGCCTCGTCGAATGCCGCCGCCCGCAAGCATTCCACTGAAAGCATACATGTAATGCTCGCGGCCTTTGCGCGTCTCGCTGATGGCTCCCGTCGTACGCCCAAACTCGCTCATTGCAATCACCAGCGTTTCGTCAAGCAGCGTCTTGCCTTTGTCGTGTTGGGAAGGAATCGCATCGAGATCGTTCAACAACGCACTGAAGGCCGCGTCCAACTCCTTCATCAGGACAACGTGGTTGCGCGAATTCTCTTTGTAGATATTCCCGTGATGATCCCAACCGCCGTGGCTCGCCATAATAAATCGCGTACCCGCATCGGCCTTGAACAGATTGCGCGCCAGCGCCAGCGAATTACCGATGCTGCTCGCACCATAACGCTTCTTGTCTTCGTCGCTGAGGCTGAAAATTTCGGCGACGCGCGGATCGTTCATAATCGCCCACGCCCCGCGATAGTATTCGTGAAAGTCACCAAAGCTGCGGTCAGCTTCTTTGCCACTGCGCAACGCGCTATCCATTTGCTGCAAGCGTTCCCAGCGCCGCGCCATTGTCGCTTCCTGACCTTTGGGCGGAGCCAGATTGGGCGGTGCATCGCCTACGCTCAAACTCATTGGGCCGTATTCGGCGGACATAAATCCCTGATTGATTAACCCCGCCTGATTGCCCGCCAAGTTCATCGCAATATAACCGGGCAGCGAATCCGACGCCTTGCGCTGCGCGGCCAACTCAGAACAGACGACCGCGCCCAACGCAGGCACTTCTTTAGACAGCGCCAGATTCAGCGGATGTCCGGTCTGAATGTAGTATTGCGCGCGGCCATGCACTACGTCCCACGCCGCCATCGAACGCACGACGGTCAACTTATCCAACACGCCCGGCAATTGTTTGAATACGCCTGCGGGCAGCTTGAGATCGTTGCCGAAACTGCGAATATCGAAATAGTCCGGCGTCCACGCGCCTTCTTTAGCATCAAGCGAATCTACCTGGCTCATCCCACCGTCAAGATTGACGAACAGCACCTGTCGCGCCGTCGCTTTGGGCTTGGCGTTTTGGCCAGCACGTATGTTGGCCCGCACGTTGTGCGGAACAAAAGCGTTGAGATAACCGCCTGCGATGCTGAGGCCGCTGGCGCGTAAGAGTTCGCGGCGTGTGAGTGAAAGACGATTCTTCATGGTCGCTCCAATGATTCAGTCTGCTTGCCAACGATATTTGATCTTGCCTTTGCGCTGTTCGCGCGCCCAAGCAGCATCAGTGAAAAGATAGAAGCACTGCCCCACCTGAATTACTTCCAACGCCTTCAGGCAATCAGGCACTAGCGTGAGCAAGTCCTGCATCCGTCCCGTCAACGAACGCAAGACAATCAACGCAATGTCGTAATCCGGCAACTGCTGTTGATATTCGATGTTCGAGTCTATCGAAATCATCACGTCGAATTCGCCTTGCGCCTGTTGCAGCAACGCGCCGTTGCGCAACGCTTCCCAACCCACTTCCTGCGCCGTCGTGATGTCGTGTGTTAGTAAATGTTTGCGCAAGCCGCGCGGGCAGCACGCATCAAAAAGAATCTTCATCGCGCACCTGCATTCCCGTCAGCAACCCGTCGTTAATGGCTTGTTTGACGACTGCGAGAACCGCCAGTGCTTCTGCTTCTGTCACGGCATCATAATCGTCCGCGAATTCCTGCACCGTTTGTCCGCCCGCCAAGTAATCAATTAAGAAGGCTGCCGGAACACGCTTCGCACCGATGGTTGCCATTCCACTCAACTTGTCAGGGTCTTGCTGAATCGGCTTATTTGCCAACGGAATCAATCGCGGACGTTCCAATACTGGTTCTGCTAAAACGACATTTACACTCATAACGAAACCTCGCCGCGCATCATAATCGTCCGTCCGCCAAAACGTAAGCTCAAGGCTTCAACCACCGCACGAACCATTCCAGCGCCAACTGCTTTGCCGCAGGCGTAACCGCGTGACCGGTCTTGGGCTGAATGTGCAGCACGAACTTGTCTGAAGCCTTTGCCTTGTCGTAAGCCGTTTTTGCGTTGGCCGCACATTCCTGAACGCCCGCGAGCGGAGTGCGCGCGTCAATCTCTCCGTTAATCGCCAGCAACGGACGCGGCGCGAGCAGCGGCAACATCTGCGGGCCGTCAAATGCGCCGTAAATGCCCGGTACGACGCGGTCGTAAAACTTGCGCAGAAACGCCGCGCCTACGGGTTCGCCTGCTTCCTTCGCCGCCGCATCCAACGCCGCTTGAAACGTACCCGCCCGCGATTGCCAAGCGTCGTGATCCAAAGCGTATTTGAAACTCTGTACGCCAATGCACGGCACTACGACCGCGAGCCGTTCATCCAGCGCGGCGGCGAGGTAAAGCTCCATCCCGCCTTTTGAAAAACCAATCGCGCCAATGCGCGCGGAGTCTACGTCAGGGCGCGTTACAAGGTAATCCAACAGCCGCAGCACGTCCCACACCGTGTCATATAAAAACGGCTTGCCCTGCCCCGTGCGCCACGTTTGCAACATCGCGTCAACGTATTCGTCCGCGCCTTTCTTGCCCGTCTTGATGCGCGCGCCGTGATGCCGCCCGTCAATGGCTACGGCAATGAAACCTTTCGCGGCGAGTTCGTTGAGCAACGGCAATTGGCTCTCTTTGTTGCCGCCCGTACCGTGCAAGGCGATGACTACGGGACGACGGCCTGATGCGTTGGATTGTTTAACGAGCAAGCCAGTGACGTATTCATCCGCTTCGGAAATGAAGTGAAAACGATGCTCCGTTACTCCTGTGTCGAGATTTGTGATGCTCGTTCCATGCGACCACAGTGGCACGCGCGGACGTTCGAGCAATTTCAGCAAGGCTGCGCGCGCCTCGTGTTTTTGCGCCTCTGCGACCGAAGAAGACAAGTTCATCACGGCACCACCAATGAATAAAACGATGAAACAACATCGGAAAAAAATCTTCATAGCCAGCCTCACAGGGAGTATGAAATCAAATTGAAAGACGACTCTGCTTTTGCGGCTGTGCCGCAGTGATGTGTGGAAAGTCTTTGACTTTCCACGGACGCATCCACAATGAAAGGGGCTATACCCCCAGCGTCGCCGCGCGCAAAGAAAGGCGGGCATAGCCCGAAAAAGAGTGGCGACCCCCTACCGGCAAGTCAGAAACTTGCCGCACATCACTCCGGCGGAGCCGCGAAATAGCACGCCAGCCTGGGTACGCACGCATCCCTGCTCGCTGTAAAAGAAGCCGCGCAGCGTTCCTTATTCCAGTCTCTCGCTTCGTGAATGCTGAGGAAAAGGAAGGCTGC
>JANNUY010000037.1:0-59622 GCA_031414155.1 Acidobacteriota bacterium | reverse complement strand
GCCAATTCTTTCAACAACGTCGCCGGTTCCCACGCTGCGCCGTGTTGCTGATGGAATTCGCACACGCGGTCATAGACTTTTTTCAATCCAACTGTGTCGGCATACCACATCGGGCCGCCGCGCCAGGCCGGATAGCCGTATCCGTTCAGGTAAACGATGTCTATGTCTACGGCGCGCAACGCGATGCCTTCTTGCAGGATTTTTGCGCCTTCGTTGATCAGCGCGTATTGCGTCCGTTCGATGATTTCTTCTTCCGTGATCGTGCGACGTTCGATGCCCGCTTTGGTGGCGAGTTCGAGAATCAGCGCATCTACTTCAGGGTCGGGAATGGCTTTGCGGTTCTCGTCGTATTTGTACCAGCCCGCGCTCGTCTTTTGGCCGTAGCGTCCGCGCTCGCAAAGTTCATCAGCGACTAATGGATGACGGACGTTCGGGTCACGCAGGTGAGCATGTTCTTTGCGAATGCGCCAACCGACATCGAGTCCGGCGAGGTCGCCGACGGCGAGCGGTCCCATCGCCCAGCCGAATTGATAAAGCACGCGGTCTACGTCTTGCGGAGCCGCGCCTTCTTCGACGAGGAACTGCGCCTGCGAACCGTAAGGATGCAGCATGCGGTTGCCTACGAAGCCATAACAGTTGCCGACAAGTACGCCGATTTTCTTGAGCCGTTTTGACAGCGCCATCGAAGTCGCAATGACTTCTTTGCTGGTCGCCTTGCCGCGTACGATCTCAAGCAAGCGCATCACGTTCGCCGGACTGAAATAGTGATGGCCGATAACCCACTCAGGCCGCGAAGTCGCCGACGCGATTTCATCAATGCTTAACGTAGAAGTATTCGACGCCAGAATCGCGCCTGGCTTCGCCACCTTATCAATTTCGCCAAAGATTTCTTTCTTGAGCGCCATGCCTTCAAACACGGCTTCGGTGATGATGTCGGCTTGGTCGAATCCATCCCACGTGAGTTGCGGTTTGATGAGCGCGAGGCGTTGATCCATCACGGCTTGCGAGAAGCGGCCTTTCTTGACGGAGTTCGCATAGTTTTTGGTGATCGTCGCTACGCCGCGATCTAAAGCCTCTTGCGTCGTTTCTTTCAAAATCACCGGAATGCCCGCGTTGGCGTAATTCATCGCAATGCCGCCGCCCATCGTGCCCGCGCCGATAACTGCGGCCTGTTTGATTTCAATTTGTTTCGTGTCTTTGGGTACGTCGGGAATTTTGGCAACTTCGCGTTCGCCGAAGAAAACGTGAATCGCGGCTTTGGATTGTTTAGAGAAAAGGCACTCTTGAAAGAGTTTGGCCTCATGTTCAAGGCCCTCAGCAAAAGGTAATGTCGTCGCCGCTTCAACGGCTTCAATGGCAGCCAGTTGTGCCTTGATGGATTCGAGTTCACCGCGCATTAGTTTTTTTGCTTGGGCACGGGCAGCAGCAAAAATGCTTGCTTGTTGAGCGGTTGCTTGTTGTGCACTGTTGTCAAGTGCTTCGTCCCAGCTACTACCTACTCCCGGAAACATTCCCTGAGACACAGCAAGGAGCTTGCTGTCTCGCTGCCTTGTTTTCGGCGGTTGCTCGCCAGCAGCTATCTTTTCGCGCAAAAACGCTAGCGCCCCTTTTAGCAAATCGTTGGTATCATTGCCTTCAACAATACGATCAATAATTCCGCAATCTAAGGCTTCTTTAGCTTTGATCGGATTGCCGTCCACACACATTTGCACGGCTTTGGCGATACCCGCGAGACGCGGCAAACGTTGCGTACCGCCCGCGCCGGGAATCAAGCCGAGTTTGACTTCGGGCTGACCAACTTGAGCAGAAGCGATAGCTACGCGGTAATGCAACGCCATAGCGGTTTCGAGTCCGCCGCCAAAAGCCGTGCCGTGAATCGCCGCGACCAATGGTTTAGGGCAATCTTCAATCGGCCCCAAAATTTCATTCAGCCGAATGCCGCCCTGCTTGCCCGACGTAATCTTGCCGAATTCCTTGATGTCTGCGCCTGCAATAAAAGTTTGGCCGCTGCCAATCAAGATGCCGCCTTTGATCGTGTCGTCTTCAGCGATGCGTTTGATGCCCGCGAGAATGCCCTCAGGCACACCGGGGCTAAGCGCGTTCACCGGCGGATTGTTCACGATAATGACGCCGATGTCGCCATCGCGGTCGAATGAAATAAGGGGATTGATTGCTTCGCTCATTGCTGCCAGCTCCTAGTGAAAATTGGTTGAATTACGTGAATTGATAAATGCGTGTGAAACTCCATCATATAAGCTACTGACCGAACGGTAAGCAAGCCTTGTCCAATAAATATTATTCGCGCACCAATGCGTAAATCAGTTCATCGAGCGCGCGGCTTTCTTTGGTGACCGCTTGACGTAAACGCGCTTCAAACTGGTAACCCGCCTTGACCAGCACGCGCGCCGAAGCCGCGTTGTGTTCAAACACGCCTGCCCACAAACGGTTCAAGTCATAGTTATCAACCGCCCACTGGCTGGCGGCTTTGACGGCTTCGGTGGCGATGCCGCGTCCCCAAAATTCTTCGCCGAGCCAATAACCGATTTCCGCCGAACGATGATGAATGTCGCTGCCGGGAATGATGCCAATGCCGCCGATGGCTTCGTGATTGACCGTGATGGCGAGGTTGACGGGCGGGTCTTCGTTGAGCGTGTGGTCAATCCACTCGCGTGCGTCTTCGTGCGTGTATGGGTGCGGAAAGCGATCACGAAGGTTACGCCAAATGTCGTAATTGTTGGCGTGGCGCACCAGCGACGCTTCGTCGCCGCGTCGCCAATATCGCAGCATGCAAGTGCGCAGCTTGATTTCCATCACGCGGACTCCGTGAAAGTCGGTGCGGGCTTGGCGCGTTGCAGCCAGTTGCTTTCCAAATACTTTGCCGTGCCTTCGATCAAGTGCAAAGTGTAAGCGTGCCGCGAACGCGGCGAACGATTGGCGTAGCTGCGATGCGGCAACAATCCATCGAACATAATCATCGTGCCGGTCTCGACCTCAAGCGGAACGAGCGCGTCTTCAGCACAAGCGGTTTCATCCAGCGTTTCAAAGTGCATCTGATTGGCTTCGTTGCGAAGCCACAGTTTTTTTAAGCCTTGTCGGTGTCCGCCGGGCAAGACGCGCAAGCAGCCGTTCTCAATCGTGGCGGGTTCGAGCGCGAACCAGAAACCAGTCACGCTCATCGGTTCGGTCAGCAAAAACGTAGCGTCTTGATGGCAGACGACTTCGCCGCCGATGCCGGGCTGTTTGAAGATGTAAGTGGATTGCAGCAAACGCGGATCAACGTAACCCAAGTCCTGCGCCAGTTCGCGCAACGCTGCTTGTTGCGAAAACGCTTCAAACAACGGATCGAGTTCATGTAAGGCGTGGCCGATTTTATTGATCGAAAGTTCTTTGGCTTGGCGCAACTGGCCGCGTTCGTCAAAGGCTTCTTCTTCAAAAAAGCATCTGATCTGATCGCCCGAAGCCATAAAGTATTCGTCGGCTTGTTGTGTTTGTTCATCTGTCGAGAAAACAGAAACGGCTTCGGTGGGGTCGAAAGCCGCGACGATTTCGCGCGCGCGCTGGCGCAACGCGTCGCATTGTGCGGCGGTGGCGAAATCCTTCAACACGAGAAAGCCGTCACGTTGGTATTGCTGCAATTGTGCGTCGTTGAGATAAGCCATGTGGTTACAGTTGAGTGATAAGTTTGCGCGCTTTGGTTTGCAGATCGCGCTCAGAAGCCTTGCGCGCCGTGCCGCTGATGATTTCGTTAAGCGTGCGCCGTGCGTCGTCTTTGCGTCCGGCGTCGCGGTAAGCCTCTGCCAGCGAGTATTTCAATTCGAGGTTGGGCGGAATGAGTTTGACGCCGGTTTCCAATCGCGTGATCGCGCGCGTGAGATTCCCGCCGAACAAGCGCGGCACTTGTCGGTCGAGTTCGCCGAGCGCGAGATAAGCGCCGCCTTCGGCATAACGATCATTGAGGCGCAAGACGGTTTCCATTTCGGCGCGTACTTTCTTAACGATGCCCAACGCCTTGACGCCGCCTTTCTCTTCGCCAACGCCGCCGTAACTCGCGCCCAGCCAGAAGTGGCCTTCGGCGGCATTCGGTTCCACCGTTGTAGCGCGCAAACCATAACTGATGCCCGCTTGATAATTTTTCAAACGATCGGCGCCTTTCGCCGCATCGCCCGCGTAATAGTGCCCGCGCGCCGCGCGCCACAGCCACTGATAGTTGTTCGCATCAGACTGCAACGCGCGCGTGGCGATGCCCAAAGCCTGAATATCTTTGTTTGAGTCTTCGCCTTGCGTGAACAGACGGTCGGCTTCCTGCGGCGTTTGCGCAAGGGCGGTAAACGCGAACAGGCAAAGCAAGGTTAGTGATTGAATGACGGGTTGCATAGCGCGGGAAAAACTAACAAGCCGAAATACGATGCGCAATTGCGGGCGTAGGGCAAAGTCCATAGAATGCGCGGCGGGTGACAGAATGAGTTATCAAATCTTTGTGCAACCGCAACCGCAAAATGGCTATCAGGCAATCGTCCTAGGCTTGGCTGATTGCATGGCAGAAGGCCACACCGAAGACGAGGCCGTCGGCAACGTCAAAGCCGCGTTACGCCAGCGACTGGCGCAAGGAAAGGTCATTACGGTGGAACTGGAAAACGAATCTACAGAAAATCCGTGGCTCAAGCTGGCGGGCAAATATCAGGACGATCCTTTGTGGGACGACTTCCAAGCGAATATGTCTGCTTACCGGCAAGAGTTGAACGAAGCAGAAGCTAGTCAACCAACTGCGTCAACCACCGCAATGCCATGATTCGTTACGTACTCGACACCGATCATCTCAGCCTCTTTCAACGCGGACATCCAACGCTCACTGCCCGCTTATCCGCCACCGACCCAAGCCTGCTAGCAATTTCAATCATCACCGCCGAAGAACAATTACGTGGCCGTTTTTTGCAGGTGCGCAAGTTTCCGAAAGGGCCGCTTTGCGTAACTGCCTATCGCCAATTGCGCGAAACCATCCACGATCTGAACCTGTTGCCGATTCTTGCTTTCGATGAGGAAGCCGAAACGATTGATCAATCATTGCGACAGCAAAGGCCGCGCATGGATACACAAGATCGTCGTATAGCCGCGATTGCCTTGGCGCATAACACCATTCAGCTGACACGCAACTATAAAGACTTCAGCCTGATACCAAATTTACCAATTGAAGACTGGACGCACTAAGATCGTTATCTAAAAGCCGCAAAAGCGAAGCCCTTCCTGCGCGGTTGGTCGGAGCTTCGCTTTGCGAGTTTAGCCGTCACGCCAAAAACGTTCGGCTAAAGTGATGACGACGCCAACCGCTCTTTGTTTGTGGGGAACAAAGGCGATTGGCGCGGTCTGTGGGGTTAATTGAAACCGACGTTAAACGGCGTCGTCGAAGCGTCAATGGATTTGAGGAACTTGATGAGCGCCTCGCGATTGGCGGCGTTGTTCAACGGGTCGGCCTGGAAGCGGTTTTGTCCGGCGCGACGATGCGTCACGTTGTCGAGAATGTCATCAATCGTGATCGCCGAACCGTTGTGCAACAGCGGCCCCATCGCCCACGCGCCAAATAATGAAGGCGCGGCGTAACCATCAGCACCCAGCGGTGCGGCACCGTTTTGGCGAATCTCATTCACGTTCGCCGGGTCGAACGTACCCACCTGCCGCAACAAGCCGATGATTTGCGCATTGACGACATCAGCCGCTGCCGGAGGCGGCACGTAATTGCGCCGCGCGAGCGACCAACCGCCGCCGCCGTGGCAATTCACGCAACCCGCTTGCGCAAAAAGCTGTCGTCCCAACTGAATTTCACGACCTTCACGACTGGTCGCAGAAACACGACGCGCGGGCGAAATCGGTGCGCGAATGCCGCGTGCGATAAACGTCGCCAACGCATCAAGCGAAGCGTTGCGTCCGGTGTTGGGCAGCGGGAAAGCGTTCAGCGTTGGGTCAGGTGTCACGCCGTCAGCCAATGTGATGAGTCCGAGTCCGCCCGAAACGCCGCGAATGTTGTTCTCAAAATCCTGCACTTCGTCGAAGATCGCTGAGTAATTCAGAATCTTCTGGTCGGTCGGGTCTTTTGGATTGAAGGTCGCGTGCAACGGTACGCTGCGCCGCGGGCCAGCGCCAAAAATCCACACCACTTGATCGGTGAATCCGTTCGCGTGACACGAGACGCAACCGCTCCAGCCTTCGTTTGAGAGGCGGCCCACGGGAATGACGGGGCCGAGCGTAGGCAGATTCACAGCAGCTGAACTATAAAAAATGCCTTTGCCATATTGCACCGTCGCTTCAAGCGTACCGGTTTTCGGCAACGCAGCCGTGCTGACCGTGGTGATGACTTGGTTGGTGTTGAGGTCAATAACGGTCACGTCGCGCGAGACTTCGTTGGCGACGTAAGCGCGCGCATCGTCAGGACTGATCGCCACGCCAATTGGTTTTTGTCCGGTGGCGATGCGAACGATGCCGCTCGCTGCACCCGCCGCTGCGGGCGGGTTGATCGTCGGCGTACCGTTCGCGTCGAGCACAACTTTGACGAGAATGTTCGCCGCCGAAGCCACGACCCAGCCTTCGTTGCTGTTGCGTTCAAAGGCCAGATGCCACGGCATGCCTAAGAAAAGTTTTTGCGCGCTGGCTGGTTCAAAGTTGATGCCGCGATTCATGTTGATGGATTGCGGTTTGCCGTCGGCGATGCCTTCTTTGTCGGTGGCAACATCAATCACGTTCAAGAACGATTGCACGTTCACGTTGAAACGCACGGGGCCATCCGCTGAAGCCGCGTTATTCGGCAGATAAACGCGAGTGCCTTTGATGGCGAGCGCGTTCAGCGAATTCGGAGAAGCGCCGGTCGCAACGGTAAACGTCGCCGGATTGGTCGCGGCGATACGCTTGAGCGCTGAACCGTTCGAGTTGAAGCCTACGTTATCCATCGGCGGCAATACGGCTTGTCCGATTACCTGATCGCTGCCCGAAGCAATCACGGTGACGCGGCCTTCTTTGTAATCATCCGCGCCGATGATTTTGCCGGGAATGTCTACGGAATTGAATTCCGCCACATAAACTTTTTCGTCGTTGTCGTCGGCGTCACCGTCACTCGTGATGGCGATGCCGCGCGGTTCGGTGCCGACGCCGGTGATGGTACGAATCGCGCCGTTCGTCGCAGTGTCAATCACTGAAATATCGTTTGAGCGCGCGTTCACGACATAGAGCTTCTTGCCGTTGGGCGTGAGCGCCAGGCCGTAAGGTTCGGTGCCGACCGCAATCGAAGCAATGATTTCGCGCGACGCCGCATCAATCACCGACACCGTACCGGTAATCGTGTTGGCGACATAAACGCGTCCGGCGGCAGAAAGCGCCAGATTGTTGGGTTCATCGCCGACGGCAATTTCGGCGACCTTCTGATTGGCGTCGTTGGTGGCGTCAATCACCGACACCGAATCGGCGTCAGGGTTGGCGACCCAAACGAAACGTCCGTTGGATGACACGGCAATCGGACTTGATTGCGTAGGCCCGACGGCGCTGGCTTGCGCGGTGGCGGTGGGATTCGCCAGCGGCATTTGTTGATAAGCCATCAAGCCTACGCCTGCTCCGGTTGCCAAGCATAAAAACAGCTTGAGCATTTTGGTGTTCATAATTTCACTTCCTCCTGGCGTTGTTTTGCATAAAGACGAGTGAGGACTCGACCAGAGCCAAATCACTCATCAGGGGTTTTCAGGTTCCGCGCAGATGTATTGTTTGTACGGACGGCAAAGTAAGAAAAACGGCTGTTGAAGTCTTAGGCTGGCGTTGAATTTATTATGAAAGAGTTTTGAAAGAGGGTAAGTCCTTTGAATAGAGCAAAAATATTTTTCTTATGGCATTGCCTGCTCAAGACTTTTGCGGACGGCTGTGGCGAAATGTCTTTTTCAAAGTAACAAAGTGACTTGACGATCCCCCGCGTAGTGTTTGGAGTCTCCCGAAATGTCGAAACAAGCCCAAGAACGAGTGATGACCGTTTATGAATTTGTCCCCTATCGTCTCGATCCCACCGAACGCATCCTGTGGCGCGAAGACGCGATCATCAATCTCACGCCTAAAGCCTTCCACACGCTAATTGTTCTGGTTGAAAACAGTGGGCACATCATGACCAAAGAGGAATTGATGGAGCTGATCTGGCCCGACACCTTTGTCGAAGAAGCCAATCTCGCCCAACATATTTCAATGTTGCGCAAGGTGCTGGGCGAAAAACCCGGCGGCGGGCAATTCATCGAAACCGTTCCCAAGCGCGGTTACCGGTTTGCAGTCGCAGTCAAAAAGATTCAGCACCAACCGACGAAGGCTTATCTCACGCTTGCCGCGCAACATCGGCAAGCATTGCAGGCAACGATTGCTCCAGACGAAGAACCCGCGACGGCTCCGCTTGGCGCAATTCAAAACGGCACGAAACTCGGTCGTTACGAAATCGTCTCGCGCATCGGCGTCGGCGGCATGGGTGAGGTATACGCCGCGCACGACACGCAACTCGAACGCCGCGTCGCGTTGAAACTGCTCTCGCGCGAATTCACGCAAAACCAGATATGGCTCAAACGCTTTCGCCACGAGGCTAAAGCCGCGAGCGCGCTCAACCATCCCAACATCGTCACCATTCACGAAGTCGGCACCATCGGCGGCATTCATTTCATGGCGACCGAGTTCATCGAAGGCCACACGCTGCGCCAACGCCTTGCGCAAGGCCGTATGAAACTTGCGCAAGCCTTGCAACTCGCCGGGCAAGTCGCCGCCGCGCTTGACGCCGCCCACCACGCAGGCGTCGTTCACCGCGACATCAAACCCGAAAATATCATGGTCAGGCCGGACGGTTACGTTAAGGTGCTGGATTTTGGGCTAGCTAAGACAACTAAAGAAATTGGCAAAGGTTTGTCAGCCGTTCACACCGACCCCGGCACGGTGATGGGTACGGTGAATTACATGTCGCCCGAACAGGCACGTGGCCTTGATTGCGATAGCCGCAGCGACATCTTCAGCCTCGGCATCGTGCTTTACGAAATGCTGCTTGGACGCACGCCTTTCGACGGCGCTACGGCGAGCGACGTGATGGCTGCCATTCTCGAGCACGAACCGCCGCGCTTGATTCACTTGCTGCCCGGCAGCCCCGCCGAACTCGAACGCATCGTGAGCAAGGCATTGCGCAAAGACCGCGAAGAACGCTATCAAACCATCAAAGACCTGCAACTCGACCTCAAACAACTGCAACAGGAAATCGAACTGCAAGCGCGTTTGAGCGAAATGCCGCTCCCTACGCCTGCCTCAACGCCGGTCTATCAGAGCCGCGAAAACTATCTGATTCCCGAAGTCCGTTACACGCTCAGCGGCGACGTAAACATCGCCTATCAAGTCATCGGTGAAGGCCCGCTCGACCTCGTATTCGTGATGGGCTGGGTTTCGCACCTCGAATGGTTTTGGAAGGAACCGACCTTTGCGAAATTCTTGAATCGGCTGGCTTCGTTCGCGCGCGTGATCCTGTTCGACAAGCGCGGCACGGGCCTGTCTGACCGCGTACCGCTCAACGAACTGCCTACGTTAGAGCAGCGCATGGACGACGTACGCGCCGTGATGGACGCCGTAGGTTCAGAGCGCGCCGTGCTGTGCGGCGTGTCAGAAGGCGGCCCGATGAGTTGCTTGTTTTCGGCAACGTACCCCGAAAAGACTGCGGCGCTGGTGATGATTGGCAGCTACGCGCGCAGGCTGCGGTCAGAAGATTATCCGTGGGGCCCGACCGAAGAACAGCGCGAACATTTCTTTGAGGAACTACGCCACGATTGGGGCGGCCCCGTAGGCATAGACACTCGCGCGCCCAGCCTCGCCGAAGACCCAGCGTTTCGTGACTGGTGGGCGACCTATTTGCGTATGGGAGCCAGTCCCGGCGCGGCGCTCGCGCTCACCCGCATGAACGCGGAAATTGACGTGCGCCCCATCCTCTCAAGCATTCGCGTACCCACGCTCGTCTTGCATCGCACCGGCGACCAAACTTTGCGCGTAGAAGAAGGCCACTATCTCGCCGAACAAATCCCCGGCGCGAAATTCGTCGAACTGCCCGGCAACGATCACCTGCCTTTTGTCGGCGATCAGGAAACCTTGCTCGACGAAATCGAAGAGTTCCTGACCGGCGTACGCCACGCCACCGAAGCCGACCGCGTACTTGCCACCGTCCTCATCACGCGCGCCGTAGGTTCCGCCACCAATATCAGTCGCTTCGACGATCCGCGTTGGCGCGAACAACTCGCGCGCCACCAATCGCACGCCGCCCGCGAAATCGAAATGTTCAAAGGCCGTGCCCTCACCGTCGCGGGCGACCGCGTCGTAGCGTTGTTTGATGGCCCCGCCCGTGCCGTTCGCGCTGCCTGTGCGATCAGCGATTCCGCGCGACGCTTGGGGCTAAAGCTGCAAGCCGGATTGCACACCGGCGAATGCTCAGTCTTCCCCGACCACGCCGCCGGCACGGCGGTCGAACTCGCCGAACAAATCGCCTCGCACGCTGCGCCCAATGAAGTGCTGGTGTCGAATACCGTAAAAGATTTGGTGGCAGGCTCAGGGCTGAATTTCGCCGAACACGGCGCGCAAATGCTGGGGCATTTAGGTGAGTGGCGGCTTTATGCGGTTGAACGCGGAAGCCGATGAATAAGGTACTCCCACAACTACCTCTAGACCGCTGGTTTGTTGCTGGCATTCCGTGAAGACGATGCCCGGCGTCGCCGATTTCTTAAAGCCCGCCGCCGCCTCAATCGTCAGGTGTAATTACCGGGTTGAATCAAAGGCGGCTTTTCTTTTTTTAGGGCGCTCCCTAGAATCCGTCGCGCAATACGTAATCCCACTCATTACTCATTCACTCATTGGAGGAACATCACATGAGCCATCGTCGCTCCGGCTCGCGCCGTGACTTTTTGATTGGCACAGCGCAAACCAGCGCCGCGTTGGTTGCGAGTCAGTTGTTGCCAGTCAGTGTGTTGGGGCAAGACAAGGTCACCGCTGGTGTCGTTGCTGGCAAAGAAAAACTGATCGTACGCTCGCTACGTCCCGAAGACCTCGAAACGCCGGTCGGCTTGCTGAATACTTATCTCACGCCGAAAGAATTGTTTTACGTGCGGCATCATGCCTATGCGCCGACGGTGAACGCAGGCGACTGGAAGCTGACGGTTGATGGCGAAGTCGAAAAACCATACACGCTCACACTCAACGAATTGAAGAAACTGCCGAAGGCTACGGTCACAGTCACGCTCGAATGCGCAGGCAATGGGCGTGCGTTTTATGAACCCACGGTGCCTGGCATTCAGTGGGAACGTGGCGCGGTCGGTACGGCGCGTTTCACCGGCGCACGATTGGCGGACGTGTTGAAAAAAGCCGGTGTCAAAGCGGCGGGCAAGTACGTGTTGCTTGATGGAGCCGACAAAGCCGTTGGCAAGCAACCTGAATTTCAACGCAACGTACCGCTGGCAAAAGCGATGCACGTTGATACGGTGCTGGCTTATGAAATGAATGGCGAGCCGCTGCCCGCCTTGCACGGCTTTCCGTTGCGCGCTGTGATTCCGGGATGGGAAGGCGCTTACGCCGTCAAATGGCTCAATCACGTTTCGGTGATTGCGCAAGAACACGACGGCTTTTTTGTGAAAACGGCGTATCGTTACCCCAATCGGCGCCTAGCTCCCGGCGAAGCCGTCGCGCCCGCCGATATGGAACCAGTCAAAGGCCTCGTAGTGAAATCGCTCATCCACACGCCGCTCGAAGGCGCGAAATTCAAACCCGGCGTCGTCAAAATGGCGGGCTTTGTCTGGGCGGGCGAATCATTCATCACCAAAGTCGAAGTCTCTATGGATAACGGTGCTTCGTGGAAGCTGGCGAAGCTCGGCAAAGAAAAAGAACGCTATGCGTGGCAAGGCTTCGAAGCGGAATTCAATCTCACAGTGTCAGGTTCATATTTGCTGATGGCGCGTGCCACTGATGACAAAGGCAACGCGCAACCGGTCGCGCCGCAATGGAATCCCTCAGGCTATCTCTGGAACGTAATCGAGAAAGTGAGGATTGATGTTAAAGCGTAACTTCAACTTCAAACGCTCGTTGCTTGGCTTGCTGACCGTAATCGCCTTGAGTGGTTGGCTCACCGTTTCGCGCGCCGCACAAGTCGAATTGCCCGCAGGCGCAGGCGTCGAACTCGCCCGCGCCAAATGTCTCGGCTGTCACGAAGCCGATCACATCGTCGCGCAAAAGCTCGCGCGCGCGGGTTGGGTGCGCGAAATCGAAAAGATGACCCGTTGGGGCGCGCGCGTTTCTGACGAAGAGAAACAAACGCTGGCTGATTATTTCACCGCGCACTTCGCTCCGGTGAAGGCGGCGAAAACGGCTGACAACGTCGCGCGCGGCCAAGGCGTATATGAAGCCCAATGCCTCAACTGCCACGGCGACGATCTCATCAAACAACAACGCCTCGCACGCGCCGCGTGGGTACGCGAAATCGAAAAGATGACGCGCTGGGGCGCGACGGTGAAAGATGATGAGAAAGAGGCGCTGGCCGATTATTTGTTCAAACAGCATGGCGTGCGTTCGTTGAACGTGACGCGCTAAATCATTGTTCGTTAAAGTCGTACCACACTTAACCTGGAGAAATCACGATGCCGAAAACCTTCGCGCGAAAGTTTATGACCGTTGCCCTTGTGCTGGCCTGCGCTGTCACTGGTTTAGCCCAAACTAAAAAGAAAGCCGTTGCTAACAATCCTGACCAAAAAGAATGGCGGCAGCTTTTTAATGGCAAAGACCTCAAAGATTGGATGCCGAAAATCAACGGTTATGCGCTGAATGACAATTTCGGCAACACCTTTCGTGTCGCCAACGGCATGATGCAAGTGGGTTATGAGAAATACGATCAGTTCAACAAACGCTACGGTCACATCTTTTTCAAAGAGCCGTTTTCTTATTACACACTTGTGGTCGAATATCGTTTCATCGGCGAACAAGCCACCGGCGGTGAAGGCTGGGCGACACGCAACAGCGGTGCGATGTTGCATTGCCTCGACCCCAAAACGATGGGCAAAGATCAGGATTTCCCGATTTCTATCGAAGCCCAATTCTTAGGCGGACTCGGCAAAGGTCCGCGCACGACGGCTAATCTTTGCACGCCGGGTACGAACGTCGAACGCGACGGTAAGCTGTTCACGCCGCATTGCGTAACCTCAAGCTCGAAGACTTATGACGGCGATCAATGGGTACGCGTTGAGTTAGAAGTGCGCGGGAACGAAAGCATCAAGCACATCATTGATGGGCAAACGGTGTTGAGTTACGAGAAACCCCAAATCGGCGGCGGCAATGTGAGCGGACACGATCCGGCGGTGAAAAAAGACGGAATGATGTTGAGCGAAGGCTACATTTCGCTGCAAAGCGAAAGCCATCCGATTGAGTTCCGCAAAGTCGAGTTGCTGAACCTGGTTGGCTGTATGGACGCGAAAGCGAAAAACTTTAAGAGCTATTACGTGAAAGCTGATAACACGAAATGCGTGTATGACGGAAAGCGCAAGTGAGGTCTGAGCGATGACGTGGGAACAGGTATTGACGAATCCGTTTTTACAGAACCTGCCGTTTAAGATCGAATTGAATCGCTTCGGGCAAGTACTGATGAGTCCTGCGTCGAATCGGCACGGGATGATTCAATCGGATGTCGGCTATGAGCTGCGTCGTCGCAAGCGGAAAGGGCGTGTCATCAATGAATGTTCGATAGACACGCCCGACGGCGTCAAAGTCGCCGATGTTGCTTGGGCTTCTGAAGAATTTTTGGCGGCGTATGGCGAGCAGACGCCTTATCCGCAAGCGCCGGAAATTTGTGTCGAGATTGTTTCCCCTTCCAACACCAAACTGGAAATCGAAAACAAAGTGGCGATTTATTTGGCGCAGGGCGCGCAGGAAGTGTGGGTCGTCAACGACAAGAAACAAGTTTCGTATTTCACTCAACTCGGACCATTGCCGAAATCTAAACTGCTTCCCAAACTCAAACTTTTGCCGGATTAAACCCCTATAGAGAAATTCAACCCAAGCCGTTTGGGTGTATGGCCGAAGCGTTTGACAGTTTTGCGAAGGGCTACCTATAATGCGCGCGCTTTACGAAAAGACCAATAAATACAATAAGATAAACCGTTTACCCGACTAATTACCCGACTGGGGGAGCAGAAGCATTCGTGATTAAACTCGACATCATTAACAACGTCGCCGATAAAACCGGGGTGCCTAAGAATAAGGCTGAACTGGCCGTCGAAGCGCTCTTTGAAGCCATGAAAACTTCCATGAAAAAAGGCGAGCGCATTGAGTTACGCGGCTTTGGCGTATTCATCGTGAAGCCTCGCAAACGCGGCATCGGGCGCAACCCGCGCACGGGTACGCAAGTCGCTATTCCCGAAGGCAAAACCATTCGGTTCAAACCAGGCAAAGAATTGCAATCTTGACGGCTCTTTTCTTCGACCTCTTTCAAAATATGGCTTGATCTAAACGGCGGCTTCTAACTCAAGGCCGCCGTTTTGCTTGGTCGCAAATCAAAAGGGCGCTGGCAACATAACTTGCCAGCGCCCTTTGATTTTTGATGAAGCCGTTTTGAACTGTTCGCGTTAGCGGTTTTCAGTTGAACCGGTTCCGGTTAGGAATCCGCCGCAACGGCTTGACGGACTGTTGCCGTTGATTTGATCGAGCATTTGCGCGAGGCGCAATTGATCGGTCGAACGCGCGTCGGTAATCGCCGAACGGGATTGGGCAAACAGTTCACCAATGGTGGAATCCACCGTGATGACATAGCCGTTATCCAGCACGATTGGCTCGAAGTTCAATCCGTAACAACGCAAGCTGCCATTCAGAATGCCAGCTTGTTGTTGCCCGCCTCCAGCAGTTTGAATGACACTGATTTGCGCGGCGACGAACTCTGCGTTGAGCGATTGCAAGACCGAACGTCCGCCTTGCAGGGCGCGGCGAATGTCGGGCAACGACTCTTGAATCGAAACCGGCGAGTTGAAATTCACGCCGCCGATAAAGACCGAACCGCTAGGCAAGCGCGTCAGATTCAACATGTAATATTGCGGCGCCTGGAAGCACGCGGTTTGGCAGATGGGCTGACTGTCAATCACCAGACTCAACGCCGCTGACGTGCCGCCGCCGGGGGCGGGATTGACGACAGTAATGTTCGCCGTGCCTTGCGTGGCGATGTCTTGCGCTGAAATTTGCGCCGTCAGCGTCACGCTATCCACAAACGTTGTCGGACGCTCAGTGCCGTTCCAGCGAACGACCGAACCAGCGACGAAACCGAGGCCGGTGACTTTCAAATTGAACGCCGCGCCACCGGTCGTGACACGTCCTGGACTCAGGAAGGTCAGCAAGGGCAAGGGATTACTCACGGTCAGTGCTACGGCGTTTGAAGATCCTCCGCCTACGCCATTGGCAGGCGGATTGACCACCGTGACGTTATAAACCGTCGCCGCCGCTAAGTCTGCATCCGTGATTAACGCCGACAATTGCGTTGGACGCAGGAAGGTGGTTTCACGTGGTGTTCCGTTCAGCAACACCGTAGCGCCTTTGGCAAAACTGTTGCCGCTGACCGTCAGGGTGAAAGCGCCTCCGCCCACCAGCGCCTGATTCGGCGTGATGGCGTTGATGACGGGTCTGCCGTTGCCGACACCAAACGACAGGCGACCGATTTCAGCAATGCCTTCCGGCGAAGTGTGAATGACGCGCACCGTGTAATTGCCCGGCGCGGCCAGACGGCCCACCGTGACGACCATGCTCCACGGTTGGGTGGCTTGCGTACACACTTGGCTTGGGTTGCTGGTATTGATTCTTATCTCATTCCCTAACAGCGTGACTTGCGGGTTTTGCGGAACACAGCCGTTGTGCCATTCGCCTGAAATGAGCAGAACCACCTCATCGTCGGTGGTTGGCACCGCTGGCGAGACGGTGATTTGCGCCGCTGGGGTCGCAACGATGCGAATGTTCGCCGGGTTGGAAATGCCGCCGCCACCGCCCGTGGTTGATGCGTTGTAAACCGTCAGCGAACCATTGCCCGCGCTGGCGATGTCTGCGCTCGAAAGTTGCACGGTCAATTGCGTGGCGCTGACAAACGTAGTCGGACGCTCGATGTCGTTCCAGCGTCCTTTGGAATTGGCAGTGAAGCCGACTCCGTTGACCAGCAGCGTGATAGCGTTGCCACCCGCGATAATCGTATTTGGACTCGCCGCCACGATCACCGGCATCGGCGCGGGTTGTTCCAAAATGCCGAAGCCCAGCACGTTGGAGGTTCCGCCACCGCCGCCCACCGCAGGCGGATTGACGACCGTGATGTTGATCGTACCCGTTGCGGTCAAATCAGTCGCACTCACTTGTGCGGTCAATTGCGTGGCACTGGCATACGCCGTCGGACGATCAGCGCCGTTCCATTGCACGCGCGAACTGCCGATGAAACCGCTTCCCGTGATGACTATCGTGAACGACTGCCCGCCGACGAAAGTCGAGTTGGGCGTCAGCGCCGTGATAGCGGGCAAGGGATTCGGTTCGTTCGTGATGGTGAACGTCAGCGCCGCCGTCGTGCCGCCGCCCGGTGCGGGGTTGGTCACGGTGACTTGTGCCGTACCCATTTGCGCCACATCACTCGCTGAAATCGCTACAGTCAGTTGCGAAGGCGCGACATACATCGTTTGCCGCTCTTGGCCGTTCCAGCGCGCGACTGACGTAGGCACGAAGCCTGTACCGACGATCGTAAGCGAGAAGTTCGGGCTGCCCGCCGAAATTTTTTCGGGCAGCAATTGCGTCGCTGTCGGCACCGGATTTGTCACCACGAAATTCAACGAACCGGAAGCGCCTCCGCCTGGAGCCGGATTGAAGACGCTCACCCCATAAGTACCGCCTGAAGCGACCGCACTCGCGGGCACTTGGGCGCTCAGTTGCGAACTGGTGACGAAAGTTGTCGGCACGTCTACGCCATTGAAACGCACCGACGAATTGCCGACGAAATTGGCTCCATTGACTAGCAATGTGACTGTGCCATTGCCTGCGATCGCGGTGTCAGGGTTGATGCTGGTCACGCGCGGCGCAGGGTTGATGACCTGGAACGCCGTTCCGCCCGAAGTGCCGCCGCCCGGCGCAGGGTTGAAAACGGTGATGATGTTGTTGGCTCCCATCGCTAGATCGCTGGCGGAAATTTGCGCGACCAACAAGCTGTCAGAACCGAAATCGGTTGGACGATCCTGACCGTTCCAGCGCACGACCGAACCTTGCACGAAGTTCGCACCGTTCACCAACAGCGAGAAGCCAATCGCCCCCGCCGCCACTGAACTCGGATTGGTATTGGTGATGCGCGGCAATGGGTTACGCGCTCGCACCGGCAACGCAACGATGTTCGACACGCCGCCGCCCGGCGCGGGATTTTGCACCTGAAGGTTCAGCGTGCCCGGCGCGGCTTGATCGGCTGCTGTGATTTGCGTCGTCAACGTCGTCGCGTTCACCAGCGACGATAAGCGCGGCAGCCCGTTGACCAGAATTTGTGCGCCCGGCACAAAGCCCGTGCCGGTCACTGTGAGCAAAACCGCTGAACTCCCCACGGCCAGCACGCTCGGCGTCACCCCGCTGATCACGGGCGTTGGGTTGGTAATGCTCAACGTCACGGCATTCGACGTGCCGCCGCCCGGCGTGGGATTGGAGACCGTGACAGTTGCCGTACCCGATACCGACAGATCGTTCGCTGTCAGTTGCGCCGTTAGTTGCGTCGCGCTGACAAACGTCGTTTGACGTACATCACCATTCAGCCGCACGACCGAATTGACGATGAAACCCGTTCCATTCACGGTCAACGTTGCGCCGTTCGATCCCGTTGCCAAAGCGGTCGGATTCACTCCGCTGATCGTTGGTCGCGGATTGGGTGGAGCCGTGACATTGAACGTCAGCGAGTTCGATTCGCCGCCGCCTGCCGGAGGCGTGAAGACCGTAATGGAAAAGTTGGTAATGATGGCTAAGTCAGCAGCCGAAAGGCTGGTCGTCAGTTGCGTGCTGTTCACGAAAGCCGTCGGGCGCGCTTGACCATTCAGACGTATGGTTGAATCGCTAACGAAATTTGAGCCATTGACGATCAGCGTCAACGCCGCACTGCCCGCTTCAACCGAAGACGGCGTGATTGAGGTCAGGCGCGGAATCGGGCGCGTCGCCTGATTGATGGTGAAAGTGCTTTCCGCTGAAGTCGCGCCTTGCGGGCCACCCACCGGACTGAACACCGCAATGCGTGCCGAGCCAATGTTGGCAATGTCGGCAGCCGAAATTTGCGCGGCTAATTCCATCACGCTGACAACGGTCGTCGGACGGTTTTCGCCGTTCCAGCGCACGACCGAACCCGGCGCGAAATTCGCACCCAACACCGTCAATGTGAAAGCCGGGCCGCCCGCGACCGCCGAGATCGGACTCAGCGAAGCAATCGTCGGCACGCCAAACGCAATCGTCAGCGTGAGTTCAGCCGATTGGCCGCCGCCGGGCGCAGGATTGAAAACACGCACCGTCAGCGAGCCGCCATTGGCAATGTCTGCCGCAAAAATAACCGTGCGCAATTCCGTCGCCGAGACAAAAGCGGTTTGGCGATCTTGTCCGTTGACGCGCACGACCGAATTTTGCACGAAGCCCATGCCGGTCAGATTTAAGGTGAAAGACGAGCCACCCGCCGTGACTGAGTTCGGAGCCAACGCCGTCAGCGTCGGCACCGGGGTGGGTGGTTGCGTAATGTTGAAGACACTCGCGGCAGTAACGCCTCCGCCCGGCGGCGCGTTATAAACCGTCACGCTCGCCGTGCCTGCGCTGGCGATGTCTTCTGCCGTAATCGCCGCCGTCAATTGCGTGGCGCTGACATAAGTCGTCACGCGGTCTGCGCCGTTCCAACGCACAATGGATTCACGCACGTAACCCGTGCCGTTGACCGTCAAGGTAAAGCCTTCCGTGCCCGCTTGCTTTGAGGTGGGAGAAATAGTCGTGATGCGCGGAATAGGCTTGGGCGCGCTGACCGTGAAAGGAATCGCGTTGGAAGTTCCGCCGCCCGGCGCGGGGTTGGTGACCGTCACGTCAAACGTCCCTGCCGTGTTCAAGGCTGAAGACGGAATTTGCACTGTTAGTTGGGTGCTGCTCACATAATTGGTGAGGCGATTGGTCGTGCCGACTTTCGCCGTTACGCCCGGCACGAAACCCGTACCCGTCACCGTCATCGCAAAACCGGAAGTGCCCGTCTGGACGCTAGTCGGATTGATCGCCGTCAGCGTAGGCGCAGGATTATTGACGTTCAGATTGAGCGCGTTCGTGACGACGTTGTCAGGCGTACGCACCGTGATGCTTACCGTTCCCGGCTCTTCGGCATCGCTTGCCAGCAATGTCGCGCGCAGTTGCGAGGCGTTGACATATTCGGTCACGCGCTCTTGTCCGTTGACGCGCACAATGGAGCCGTCAATTAGGTTCGTGCCATTGACCGTCAGTGTGAAATCGTTGCTGCCGACCGTGACTGACGCGGGGCTTAAAGTGGTCAGGCGCGGCGTTTGGCTGACCGTGGGCGTGAGCGTAATGACACCTGCGGTAAACGTGGCAGGCAAAGTCGCGGCGAGTTCATCAACGACTGAGCCGTTAGAAAAGCTCACCGTGGTTGAATTCACCGTGCTGGTTTGCGGTACGGCAAAGGTGATGACACCGATTTGCCGCGCACCGACAGTGAACTTTTGTCCGAAAGGCAAAGATAAGTTGAAGACAATGCGTCCGTTAGCTGCCTCATTGCTGTTGACAATCACGTTCGCGCCCGTCGCGTCGGAACCTGCGACCGCACGTACGAAAGTTAATTGTGTAGGATCGAAATTGAGTACGAAACCCGCCGCGAATTCATTGCCTTGGGCAGCCATCTCAATCGCCGCAGCTCCCTGCTGTCCGCGTGTGAGCGTCGCAGGCAACACGCGAATGACGCGCGCTTGCTGTTCTGGCGCTAAGGCTGAAGCCAATTCAGTAACCAAAGCGGTAGCGACTGGCGCGCTCGGCCCACCTGCCATCGCAGGCGTATCCAGTCCGGCAGAATAGCGTCCAGATTGCACCCAATCGGCCAGCGTGAGTTGCCCATTACCAGCTTCAGCACGCGGCGCGCAATCGGCGCGTTGAAATTCGCTGCCTTCTGTCAGGTTATCAAGCCCGGCGGCGAAGCGTCCGACTTGCGCCCAATCGGCGACCGAAAGCGAACCGTTGCCGCTGTCAGGGCGCGGCGCGACATCGCCTTCCAAGCCGGGAGCCGAAACGACGACGGCATTGATGAATCCGGTTGAAACGCTTTGGGCTTTGTCGTTCCACACGCCACGCGTGATGGGTTCGTCGGCGAACTCCACCGGCAACGCAGCCGCTCCGGCCTTGCGCGCAATCGTGAAATACACATTTAGTAAACGATGCGAGCCTTTAGTGAGCGTGACGCCTGCGGGTAAATTAATCTCAATGCCTAGTTTGCCTTCGGCAAGCAGACTGTTGTCCACGGTGAGTTGCGCACCAAGTTGTCTGCCAGCCAATTCATTGGGCAGCGTGATGCGCGGCTTGAGCAGCGCATTCGCGGGAAAGCGCAGGCTGAAATGAATGCGGCTTTCTGTGCCGTCGGCGTTGAACGCGAGTGGCAAGACGGCTTCGCTGCCGGGCGCGGCACTGGTTGAAACCAGTTTTAACTGGTGCGACTCACTAACCGGCTCTTGCGGCATTGCGGCACGCGACCACGTTTTGGCCGACGCCAGTGATTGCCAGCCGAACTTATGGACACTAGCGACAGTCAGACCCAATAAACACAAACCGAGCGTCAGTCGCACCCACGGCTTCGCCGACTTCGCCGCCTGATTCATTTTAGACAACATGAGGCGTACTCCTTCCAGAGAATACAAAAACATAAAAATTAAAAGATTGAATTGACAAGTAACGCGGGCCACACGGTAAGGCAGGGGGTTCAGGGCTTACCGCCAGAGCTTATCTGATTGAACTTGAGCAAACCGTCGCACTGGGGGAACAGACTGAGTCGCTGTTTTGGGGTTAGGAGCAGTCTCGCCAAAAATGTTTTGCTCCGCACGATTCGCCTACACTCAGGAATTTTTGCTTCCTGGAAAACATGTAAGTAATTGACACTTGGGGTTTAGGGCTGAAAACATCTTACCCTTAAACTGGTGTCAGCGCGAATCGAATTAATCTGGAACCCCAGTAGTAAATTTGCTCTTGTTAAGGTCGCTGCTGGTCCGCAGTTTTATCCGCAGCAAGGACACGGATGCACGAAATTTCTGGCAGGATGGCTTGCCTGAAAATTAGTTTTTGCCAGTTCTGTTATGTCCTTATCTATCATCATTCCCACCCTAAACGAAGCCGTTGCGCTGGCGGCACAAGCGCGCTGCCTGCCTGCCGCCGGAATCGCTGAAATTATCGTCGCGGACGGCGGTAGCGCAGACGCAACGGCTCAACTTGCAACGACTTACGGGTGGCGAGTGGTTGCGGCTCCGCGCGGTCGCGGCACCCAGATGAATGCCGGAGCGTGGGCGGCAAAGGGTGAAGTGCTGCTGTTCTTGCACGCAGACACGCGCTTGCCGCCTGACGCCGAAAGGTTGATTCATAACGCATTGGCCGACGCGAGCGTATGCGGCGGAAATTTCAGTTTATGTTTCGATGGCGGCACGCGTGCGGCGACTTGTTTGACGTGGCTGTATCCGTTCTTGCGTTGGGGCGGGATGTGTTATGGCGATTCGGCGATCTTCATCAGACGCGCCGTCTTTGAGGAACTGGGCGGCTATCGAGACTTCCCGCTGTTTGAAGACATTGACCTTTTTCGTCGCATGAAACGCCACGGCAAATTCGTGCGATTGGCGGCAGAGGCCACGACTTCTTCGCGTCGGTTTGAAGGGCGCTTTCTGCGTACCTTTGCCCATTGGTCGTGTTTGCAAGTGTTGTATTGGCTCGGCGTATCGCCCCATCGCCTCGCCGCGTTTTACCGTCCGGTCAGATGATCGGCAGGCAATTCGCTGCGGTAAACTTGTGCGATGCTATAAATGCTGCGTTGCGCCGGAGCGTAATAAAGCCGCGCGAACAAATCGCCCAACAAGCCCAGTCCTAAAAACTGAATTCCGCCTAAAAACATCACCGCAGCAAACAACAGCATCGGGCCGTTTTGAATGAAGATGTCTTCGCGCCAGATCGTCTTTTTGGCGAGCAACCACATCGCCAGCGTCATCGCCACCGCAATCATCGCTGCGCCAATGCCACCGAAAAAGTGCAGCGGACGCGACAGATAACGCACCAGCAAACGAATCGTCAGAATGTCGAACATCACGCGAAACGTACGCGACAAACCGTAATGCGACTTGCCCGTAGCGCGCGGCTGATCTTCGATGGGAACTTCGGCAATCAGCGCGCCTTCGATGCTCGCCATCGCGGGAATGAAACGATGCATTTGGCCATAAAGCGGAATGCGTTCCAGCACCTCGCGGCGATAGGCTTTGAACGTCGTGCCGAAATCATGAATGGCTACGCCCGAAGCCTTTGCCATCAAGCGGTTGGCAATTCTCGACGGAAAAGTTCGCCGCATCCCATCTCGCCGATGCTGCCGCCAGCCGCTGACAATGTCGTAACCTTCCTGCAACTTTTCGACAAAGCGCGGAATGTCTTCGGGCGCGTGTTGCAAGTCGCCATCCATCGCTATGATGACGCTGCCCGCCGCACGGTCAAAGCCCGCCGCCAGTGCCGCCGTCTGCCCGAAATTGCGCCGCAAACGCAGCCCCACCACACGCGGATCGAGCGCCGCGAGGTCGCGTAACTGAAGCGGCGTGCGGTCGCTGCTGCCGTCATCCACGAACACCAGTTCGTAATCAACTTCGCCTTCAACTGGCAACGCTTCCATCACCTGTGTCAGGCGGCGATAGAGTTCCGGCACGTTGCCTTCTTCGTTGTGAAAAGGGACGACGATTGAATAGTCCATTCGTAAGCCTTTTGCCTTCATACACACTGGCTTGTTTTATTTATCGTTTTTGGGCTTCGGGCGAAAGGGATTCACCTGATAACGCCTGCGGATTTTTACCGGATCGGGCTTCAAATAAAAGTTGACCTTCTTTTTTTCTTCCGTACCGGTTTTGATGAGGATGAGCAGGCCGAGTTCCTGCCGCGATTTATGCCAGGCCAGCCGCGCGTCGAGTTGTTCGGGCAAACCGTCTACGAAAATTTCGTAGTTGAGCTTCCACTCTTCCAGCACTGCCTTGCCCGAGGGCGTGACCTCAATCGCGTAACCGATTATTTCAGGTGTATCCGGCAATAAGGCCAGCACTTCAAATCTCGACAACAACATAGGTGAATCAACTCGCAACCGTGAAGTTCGACGAATGTAGCCATTGCCTGACAAAAAGGCCAGTTGTGTGTTGGCTGACCGTCAGCGAATTAACTTTCTAACCATGCCTTGCCATTCATTTACGAGCCACTCTGGTGCCTTGCCACTCATTTACGCGCCGCTCTGTGACGATTACTTTCTGCTCGAATGGCGAAAAAAAACAGTTGCTCACACCATGAGCCGTCAAAACTATTGCGAGTTTTGACGGCTCATTTCGTCTAATCACCAGCGACGGGTTGTGGTTCGCGCACAGCGAGTTCAGGCACGCTGAAACGTTTCAGCCACAGCGCCAGCAACCACACCAGCCCCGGACTCGCCGATAACAAGCCCGAAGCCACCATCATCTGGCGCGGTGTAAACCAGCGTAACAATACGCTCGCCGTCACCATCGAAACCGTCATCATCGTGAGTTCGAGCGCGCGGTCAGTGGTGAAAACGCGTCCCCGATAATCATCGGGGATGACGCGCATCACGAGCGTTTCTTGTACGCCAAATTCAGCGCCCAGAATCAACCGGCTCACGATAATGGCGGCTGCCATGCTCCAGAGCGACGGCATAAAGCCACTCATTGCCCACGCTACGCCGTGAATCAACAATGCCCAGCCTACGAGCAAACCGGCGCGGCGTTCTTCTGAAGCCCACGCGCCCGCGCGACGTGCGAGCATCATGCCGATGAACAGGCCTGCGCCGGCCGCCGTCCACAACGAAGCGAGCGCCACGTCTGCGCCGCTGTGTTTGAATTCACTGCTCGCCAGGCGATCAAGCAACAGGTTGTTCATTCCGCCACCCATCGCCCACGCGATATTCACCAACATCACATTGCGTACGAAAGGCGTCGCCCTAATATAAGCCCACCCTTCGCGCACCTGTTGGCAAAACTCGCTGCGCGTGGTTTCGGCTTGGCTCTGCGACATCAGTTCGTCAGGGATGCGCCAGATGAAATAAGCCGACGCTAAGAACGAAAGCGCGTTGATGAGAAACGCTGCGTTGTAACCGAACTTAGCCGCCGTGATGCCGCCCAGCGCCGCGCCCAGTGTGAGTTGCAAAAAGCGCGTACCGAACATCAACACGTTCGCCGTCAACAACTCCTGCTTATTCGCCAGATTCGCAATCGCCGCGTTTTTTGCGGCTTCGAAGAACGTTCCGATAGAAGACATCAACGCGGTGCAAACGACGACAACCCACGCGGGCGCTCCCCAATTGGTAGTGAGAAAGCCCAAGGCCACGACCGCGCGCAACAAATCCGCCGCGATGAGAATCTGTTTGCGATGCCCGCGATCAACGGCGACGCCAGCCAGCGGGGAAACCAGCAGAAATGGCAAGGTACGCGCGACCAGCACCGCCGCCGTCATCGCTGTCGAACCAGATAACACGCGCACCAATCCCAGTTCGGCAATCGCAGAAAACCACGTACCGAGTTCGCTAATCACCTGCCCAAACCATAAGCGGCGAAAGGGCACGTTCTTTTGCAATAATTCGGAGTAACTAATGGACTGCATAATTCTTTTCCTGCGCGTTTTTTTGTTAATTGCTGATTAATTAAATTACACGTCACCTCAACGTTGCCGCACGCAACGGCAACGTGAGTTACCAACTCATCGTGCAAAATTAACTCGAAGACGGCGGCTGGACTCTCACCAGCTACTAGCGGGGACGATTAAGTGCGACCAATTATAACTTGGACACGCCCGTGCCGCGATTACTTTGGCTTCACCGTCTTTGCCACTGTTAATAGTGGATACGGCGTGCCGTTACGACTGGCACGCCGTGGCTTTGGGCTGAAGACGCAAACTTAAAAATGCTGTCGCCCAAAAAGCAAAAACCCTGACCGATCTTTTTAAGTACCGGTCAGGGTTGCTGAAATCTGTTTGAAAGTAGCGATTAGCTGTTTTCTTTCAGAAGCGATAGCAACTTCCACCGGTAAGCGCCGTAACGCGATACGTCGCGGCGGTTAATTACCGTTTGCGGCATAAGCGAGCACCACGTAGTGAGCGGCGCAACCAACGCAAACGGCATCGCAACAGGTTTAGTGCCTGCGGCGAATCCAAAATTATTTGCGTTATGCTTATGCATGTGAAGTTAAAACCTAAACGTTGATTGAAAGAATTCGGCGAAATTCAGAAAAATGAATCTATCCGAAAAACGAAAACTCAATTACTACTTTTATGATGACGAGTAAGTAACACGCTTGCGGTGATTTCGTCAATTTAATTCTAAGTTATGAGTTATTTTTCTTGGCCTTTCACTTCAGTTCATCACAGGGATTGGCAGAAACCCGTTGCGCAGCGATAATCGCACGTCATCACAAAGGAGCCTGTTTATGGATTCATCGAACCTGTTTGCTTTTCGTCTGCCTTGCGTTGCCGCCCTGTGCTTGAGCGTGCTGGTCATCACCGGTTGTGCGACGCGCGATTTCACCGCTGAAGCGCGCGATAGCAAGAGTACCAAAGTCGGCATCGTCTTCGACATCGGTGGCAAGGATGATCGTTCGTTCAACGCGGCGGCTTATCAGGGCATGCTGCGCGCGAAGAAAGAACTGCCTATCGTTTACCGCGACGTAGAACCGGGCGACCCCACCAGCATCGAACCCGCGCTGCGTGCCTTTGCGCAATACGGTTACAACCTCGTGACCGGCGTGGGCTTCGCGCAAGGCCCGATTCTCGAACAGGTCGCCAAAGATTATCCGCAACTGCATTTCGTCATCATTGATTCCAAGGTTGATGTGCCCAACGTGGCAAGCCTGCTCTTTAAAGAACACGAAGGCTCCTTCCTCGTCGGCATGATCGCCGCCGCGACCAGCAAGACTGGCAAGCTGGGTTTTATCGGCGGAATGGACATTCCGTTGATTCATAAGTTCGCCACCGGCTATGCCGAAGGCGCGAAGTATATGAACCCGAACATTCAGGTCTCGGAAAATTACGTTGGCATCACTGACGCGGCCTGGAATAATCCAGGTAAGGGGCGCGAACTGGCGAACTCGCAATTCGAGCAAGGCGCGGATGTGATTTTCGCGGCAGCCGGGAATTCAGGCTTGGGCGTATTCGATGCGGCGGAAAGTTACAAACGCTTTGCCATCGGCGTTGACGCCAATCAAAACTGGGTCAAGCCCGGATTCATCCTGACCAGCATGATTAAGCGCATAGACAACGCGGTTTACAGCGTGGTGAAAGAAGAGACGGAAGGGAAATTCAAAGGTGGCGTGCGCGTGTTCGGCTTGGATAACGACGGCGTGGGTTACGCGCTAGATGATTACAATAAGGCGCTGATTCCGCCCTCGGTGCTGGAAAAAGTCGAACAGGCCAAACGCGACATCATCGCAGGCAAGATTAAGGTCACAGACGCAATGGCGAAATGAGCGAGTGGCTTTCCGACTTTTGACAGCATTGAACTCGTTGGCGATACTAACGTCCACATTGAAAGAGCCAGTTTGCTGAAACCCCTTGCGGAATCCCCTGAGTAGCATTTGATAGCAATTTGATGGTTTAGGCGAGCCTGTTTTGCACCTCCCCCAATGCAGCTTTTGCAATCTTTTTGTGCGAACCGGGTATCGCGCCATAGGTTACTTTGGTTAGTGAAGGCAGCGAGAGATGCTGCCGGGTCCTTTTACGTATGGAGGTATTGCTTTATGTCAGTCAAAAAGTTTTTAAGCGCCATCCTGTTAGGCGGAATCAGTCTATCTTTGGGTCAACTTTCCAGTTTCGGGCAAACGCCAACGTCTGTTCCTGCTAACAGCATTACTGCACCTGCGTCCGCGACGGCGGTTACGGTGGCGCGGCGTCCGATAGCTGAAGACACGCTCTATCGCATTGGCCCGGGCGATACCCTCGAAATTCGGGTGTTCGGCCAGCCGGAAATGAGCAAGGACTTTCGCGTAGATAATCAGGGGCGCATCCGTCCCGTCTTCATCAAAGAAGACCTGACCGTCGCCTGTATGACCGAATTGCAGGTCGCGCGCATGCTAGAAGAAAAATATAGCAAGTATTTACGCACGCCGATGGTGGACGTTTTCGTCAAGGATTTTCAAAGCCAGCCGATTGCTGTGATCGGCGCGGTCATGCAACCCGGACGGTTTAAGTTGCAACGCCGCATCCGTTTGCTCGAACTTTTAGGCCAGGCTGGGGGCGTGAACGGTAACTCCGGTACGACGATCAATCTTATCCGCAGCCAGGAATATAACTATTGCCGCAACCCGACTGGCGTCGCGGTTCCCGTTGCGGTTGCGAAGCAGGATGCGAAACCGGACGAAGCTGCCAACGGCGAGAAATCCACGGATGAGGCATTTGCTGGACAGTTGATTACGCTTAATTTGCGCGATGTCTTGCTGGGTACGCCTGAGACGAATATCTATGTTGAACCGGGCGATACCATCAGTGTGCCTGACGCCGATCAGGTTTTTCTGGTGGGCGGCGTCATGCGTCCCGGCCCCATTGTGATGCGGCAGACGTTGCGGTTGTCGGAGGCGATTGGCATGGCGGGCGGCTTTTTCACCGACGTATCGAAAAATAAAATTCGCGTGAGCCGCCAGATTGCCGGTTCGACCCAGCGGGAAATTCAAACGATTGATTTTGAAGCTATCGAAAAAAAGAAAGCAGAAGATTTAATTTTGCGACCGAGCGATGTTATCGAAGTGCCAGCTTCGACAGTTAAAGGCATCGGACGCAGTTTATTAGGACTAATCGCGCCGACGGCAGGACAATTGCCGCTGCGTGTTATTCGACCTTATTAAATTACCTGAGCCAGGCGGAATTCCATGCAACCAGAAGATCGTAACAACAAATTAATCACCGCCGATGATGCCGCCGCCCAGTTAGATTTATTGCGGCGCGATTACGGATACGGGCGTGGCGGAGTTAATGAAACCGAAGAAACTCATTTGCGCGATTATTGGCGCGTCATCCGTCGTCGCCTCTGGGTTCCGCTGACGGTAATGGTGCTGACCGTAACCCTGACGACGATTTATAACTTGCGACTGCCTTCGATTTATGAGGGCGTCACGCGCATCGAAATCGCGGGCAAAGATCGCGTCGTCAACCTCAAAGACGTGCAGCTTAATCTGGGCGGAGCCGAAGACCCGGCTTACCTCGCCACGCAACTTAAAATTCTCGAAAGCCCGAAAATCGCCTATCGCGTAGCTAAAGCGTTGCAACTCGACCGTAGTGGCGGTTTCATGCCAGGCAATCAAAGCGCGCGCCCTTTGGGCAAGCTGGCGATCAGCGAAGACGACGCCAACGAGCGCGCCGAAATGGAACGCTTGCAACCTTATGTAGACGGTTTGCTAGGCGGCGTAAAATTTACGCCATTACGCGACACGCATTTAGTGGATATTCGTTATCGGCATACCGATCCTGAAATGGCGCGTAAAATTGCAGATAAATGGGGTGAAGTTTTTGTTGAGAACGATGTGTTGGATCAACAGCGTGCGAATCGTAAATCAGCAGATTTTCTAACTACGAGTATTTCTGATTACAAGCTCAAGTTACGCAATGCCTCAGAGACATTGCTGAACTATACGCGCACGCATAAATTCGTTCCTTTCGGCAATGAAAAAGAAAATACCGTGCAAACGCGCTTGAGCGCTCTGAATAACATGCTGCTTAATGCCGAGCAGGATCGTAAAGCGGCGCAATTGGCCTATGAGTTAAGCAAGAGCGTAAAAGACTCGGCGATTATTCCTGAGATTCAAAAAGATCAGTTGGTGCAAGACCTTACGCGCCGCCTGACTGAGCTAAGGCAGAACCGCGAAAAGCTGCTGGTTGATTACACCGAAGAGTGGCCCGGAGTTAAAACCGTTAATCAACAAATCGCTCAAATTGAAGGCGAGAAGCGTGCAGCGCAAGAGCGGATTCTCAGCACGATTGCAAACATTTATCAATCTGCGGTGCAAAAAGAAAACAGCCTGCAGGCGGCTTTCAAGCAACAGGAAAGAGATACCTTAACCCAAAGCGAAGATTCAATTGTGGCAAAGATGTTGCAGCAGGAAGTTGATACCAACCGCAATATGCTGACCAAGTTGCAGGAAAGCCAGTCTGAGGTCGAAGTGTCAGCGGCGGGCTTAATTACGACGAATATCTTTGTCCGTAATAACTCGCCTTTGCCGCGCGTTCCGGTCGCGCCCAATCGCCTGCAAAACATTATGCTGGGCTTATTGTTGAGCTTGTTAGGCGGCATCGCACTGGTGTTATTTCTCGATTACATCAACAATAAAATTGATTCCGTCGAAGACATTGACCGTTACCTGCGCTTGCCCGCGCTGGGCGTCATTCCGGTTTTTGAACAACCTAAAAACCGCAAGGCGCTCACCAGCGGCGAAGAAAGCGAAAGCCGCGAACTCGCTCATATCAACAATGGCAACAGTAACGGCAGCGTAATTCTCACGCAGGTCGAAACTAATTCTTCCATTGCCGAAAGCTACCGTCAGTTGCGCACCTCGTTGTTGCTTTCGTCCGCCGGACACGCACCGCGCACCTTGTTAGTCACCAGCAGCCAGCCTGCCGAAGGTAAAACCACGACGAGTGTGAACACAGCAATTTCGCTCGCGCAAACCGGCGCGTCCGTATTGATTGTAGACGCCGACTTGCGTCGCCCGCGCGTACATAAAATTTTCAACCTCAAAAATAACGTAGGGCTTTGTAATTATCTGGCAGGCGATTGCGACTTGGCTTCGCTGATTCAAATTGCCATGCCGAACCTGTACGTTTTGCCCGTCGGCCCTCTGCCGCCTAATCCGGCGGAGTTATTGGGTTCGAGCAAAATGAAAATTGTCGTTGAAACGCTGGCCGCGAATTTTGATTATGTGGTCATTGATTCGCCACCGGTTTCTTCGTTTGCCGATAGCTTGATTTTATCTTCGCTGGTCGAAGGCGTAATCATCGTCGTGCGCAGCGGCTTCACTCCGCGCGAAATGGCCCAGCGCACTAAAGCCCACTTGCAATCGGTCGGTGCCAAAATACTGGGCGTCGTCATTAATCAGATTAAGTTACAACCGCACGATTACTATTATTATTCGAGTTATTACAGTCGTTATTATTACAGCGGCGGTGATGGTGAAAGAGACAGCGCCGTCGGTGCGGACTAATCCCTGACAACAAGTTAGCTTAACCCCTTTAGGCTTGCCTTGCATTTCCCACACACACACTCTTGTGGCGGCGCAGACATCTGCAACCGTTGCAGTTTCGGACGGCGCGTTTGTCTAGCTTGTGGTGTAACTAAGACTCGATAAGCGGTCAGTCACAAATTATCGCTGCCTCGACACGAGGTTTCCTTTATGGTTGCTTGACGGCGGAAGTGTTTTTCAAGTCTGTCAACTGCCGAGCTATGTGCGGAATTATTGGAATCGTAACTAATCAGCGGCGCACCGCCATCACGCACGCTTTGCAAAAAGGCACAGATGCCCTCACGCATCGCGGCCCCGATGACGAAGGCGTCGAATTCCTGACCTCCACTGACGACCCGCTCACGGTTGCCTTCGGTCAACGCCGCTTGGCGATCCTTGATCTTTCTGCTGCCGGGCATCAACCGATGCGCGATGAAGCCACCGGTAACTGGGTCACCTATAACGGCGAAGTTTTCAACTTTCACGAAGTCCGTGCATCGCTCGCGGCGCGCGGCCATCGCTTTCGTTCTAACAGCGACACCGAAGTCGTCCTGCAAGGGCTTGGTGCGCAAGGCTTGGCTGCCGTCACCGATTGGCGCGGCATGTTCGCACTTGGCTTTTGGCAACCTCGTGAGCGGCGGCTGACGTTGTTGCGCGACCGCTTAGGTATCAAACCGCTTTATTATTTTTATGACGGCAAGCAATTTGTCTTTGCTTCCGAAGTGCGTGCGCTCTTAGCTACCGGACTGGTTCCGCGCCGCCTTTCTCACGCCGCCATCGAAAGTTATTTGTCTTACGGCTCAGTGCAACAGCCGCTTACGATTATCGAGAACGTATTCGCATTGTTACCCGGTCACTCTTTGACGTTCGCCGATGAGCGAATTCACACTGAGCCATACTGGGAATTATCTGCCGAAGCCAGTAGCTGCCCTACGGATGAAGCTACCTTAACTGAAGAATTACAAAACTTGTTAGGCGAAGCCGTTAAGTTACGCCTCGTTTCAGACGTGCCGGTCGGCGTATTCCTGAGCGGAGGGATTGATTCAAGCGCACTCGTCTCGCTCATGCGGCGCGCAACTAACAGCGCCATCAAAAGTTTTTCCGTTACGTTTCCCGCTACTGAGTTCAACGAAGGCGTTTACGCAGAACAAATCGCGCGTCAATTCAACACGGAACATCAGACCGTCACAGTTACCGAGACTGAGTTGCTCGCAAAATTACCCCGTGCGCTGGCTGCGCTCGATCAGCCAGCAGTTGACGGTTTTAACTCTTACATCGTTAGCGAAGCTGTTGCTGCCGCAGGCTTAAAAGTCGCTCTTTCGGGCGCAGGCGGTGACGAAGTATTTGCAGGCTATAAGTTCTTTCAGCGAATTACGCAAAGTGAACGCCTGCGCCACCAATTGCTGCGCGTGCCACCATTGGTTCGCCGCGCTGCTGCTTCAGCGGTAAGAGCGATGGCAGGCTCAACCCGTGCGCATAAGTTAAGTTCTTTGTTACGTAGCGAGCACCTCGATGATCACTCGGTATTTTTGCAACGCCGTCTCTTTACCGATGAGCAGCAACGAACGTTGCTGCTAAACAGTATTTGTTCTGCAAGCGAGTACGAGGACGATGCGCTAAAAAGCTGGTTGCAGCGGCAAGCTCAAGCGGCTTTATCGCCTGATGTAATTAATCAGGCGTCAGTGTTGGAGCTAGGCGGATATTTGAGTAACACATTATTACGCGATACTGACACAATGAGCATGGCGCATAGTCTTGAAGTCCGCGTGCCACTCATTGATCACCGGCTGGTTGAGTTTATGTTGCGCGTGCCCGGTAACTTGAAAGTACGTGTGAATGAGCCTAAGCGATTATTAGTTAATGCCGTGGCTGATTTGCCCAACGAGATTGTGCGTCGTCCTAAACGCGGGTTTGAATTACCTTTCAAGCTCTGGTTGCGTAACGAGTTGCGCACTGAGGTTGAGCGTGAGTTTAATGAAACTCCGCTCCGTCACCTTTTGCATATTCCAGCTTTAACGGCCTTATGGAATGACTTTCAACAGGAACGGCTCACCTGGTCACGCGTGTGGAGTCTGTATGTTTTGAGTCGTTGGGTTGGACTCAATCTTGCCGATGTTATTATTTAATGTTACTGCCTGCTGCGCCTGTCAATAGAACCGGATGGCCGTGGGAAAATGATAGCCCTTCGATTTATTCGCCAACATTAACTTATCCGAAAATAAGCGTCGTGACGCCAACCTTTCAACACGGGCATTATTTAGAAGAAACCATCCGCTCTGTCTTGTTACAAGGCTACCCGAATTTGGAATATATCGTCATTGATGGTGGTAGCAAGGATGGGACGGTCGAGATACTTGAGCGTTATAGCAATTTCATTAGTTATTGGGTCAGTGAGCCAGATCGCGGCCACGCACACGCGCTCAATAAAGGATTTGCCCGTAGCACGGGGGAAATTCTGGCTTGGATTAACGCCGGAGATTTTTATTTCCCGCAAGCGTTGCATCGCATTGCTCAGGTCTTTCAGGCTTTCCCGGAAATTAACTGGCTGACTGCTGCGCAACAAGGTCATTACCGCGAAGAGACAGGCACTTACGCTTCTTTTGTCCCAGGCTTCTCTAAATCGTTTTTTATGGCAGGCGGTTATTTAGGGTTTGAATCTTTTGCGCTCGACTTTATCCAGCAGGAATCCACGTTTTGGCGGAAGTCTTTATGGGAAAAGACAGGCAGTCACCTGAATGAGTCGTTGCGAATGGCGAATGATTTTGACCTATGGCGACGTTTCTTTACATACGCCGACTTGGCTTTGCTTGACGCGCGGCTCGGTTGCTTTCGGCACCACGCCGATCAACGCAGCGCCCATCAAACAGTATTGTATAAACAGGAAGCCTGGGCTTGTTTAGGCCGTAAAGAAAACTCATTGCTGTCTTACGCTTATCGTATTTTCAGGAAGCTTCGCTTGCATGAGCGAATGGAATGGCGGGATGCATTAAAGCCGTTTTATCAACAGGCCACTCGCTTTGTGTCATACGATCAAGCGGGAATATTGCATTGCGAGCGGCGGAAGTTACTTTAGTTTTTATTTTTATCAGTGGTAATGTCTGAGTTACTTTCTCAATTACCCATTCCGCCGGTTGATAAACACGGATGGCCATGGGCTGAAACTTCGCCTGTTTTACCGCCACGGATGTCGGATGGATCGCCCTGGCCGCGTATTACTGTGGTAACGCCTTCTTATCGTCAAGGAAGGTACCTCGAAGAAACTCTGCGCTCAGTCTTGCTGCAAAATTACCCCAACTTAGAATATTTTGTTATTGATGGCGGCAGCGAGGATGAGAGTCAATCTATTATTCAACGTTATGCGCCGTGGCTTTCTTATTGGGTTAGCGAAAAAGATAGCGGGCAAGCGCACGCAATCAACAAAGGGCTGCAACGAGCGACCGGCGAAATTTTTAACTGGATTAATTCTGATGACTTGTTGATGCCCGGTGCTTTAGCGGTCATTGCACAGAGTTTTGCCGAAACGCAGGCTGATGTGGTTGCGGCTACCTGCATAAATTTTGGGCAAGGCGCTGAGCAGCCCATAACTAATGCAAATCTGACGTTGGCTGGCTTACTCGGTTTTCATCCGAATACGATTTATCATCAGCCCGCCGTCTGGTTGCGTCGCGTGCCGCTGCTCGAATGCGGAGCGATTGATGAGCGTTATCATTATGTTTTTGATTGGGAGATGACGTTACGTTATTTATCTAAATATCCGAACGCCCATTATCTGACGAACGCCGTCGCGCGTTTTCGCTTGCACGCTGCGTCAAAAACCACCGCTCAGGCAGAACGGTTTGAGGCAGAGCATTTTCTATTATGGGAAAAATTCGGGCATACGCTTTCTTCGCCCGCATTACGCGCACTGTGTGATCGAAAACTGCGACACAAAAAATGGCTGAAGTTACTCAATGAATTTGAGCACGATCACGAACGTTCGAGAGTTTATCGCGCAGCGAAGTTAAGTTATCTGGCTTGCCTCGACCCGGCAATGCGGTTTACTCGTATGACGGCGGGCGCAATCAAACGGCATTTATTAAATCAGTACGTTCAACGTGATTTGTTTGTCATCTGACTCACTTTCCTGTGCCGCCTAAAGTTAGCGTCGTTATCCCTATGTATAACGCCGAACCTTATCTCGCCGAAACCTTGCAGAGCGTTTTTGCTCAGACTTTTCAGGATTACGAAGTCTTGGTGATAGACGACGGTTCGACAGATGGCACTTTATCATTGGCGCGCAGTTATGAGCCGCGTTTGCGCATCTTCACTCAAAAAAATAAAGGCCCGTCTGCGGCACGTAACCTAGGCTTTCAACACGCGCAAGGTGAATATATAGCTTGGCTGGATAGTGATGATTTATGGCGTCCTGAGTTGTTAGAGACGCAAGTCGCTTTTCTCGATCAATATCCAATGGTCGGATTGGTTTACGCCGAATCATGGATAATGATGCAGCAGGGAAAGCATCGTGTGATTACTGATAAAGTAGGCTATACAATAAATCCTGATCTTAAGTTATTGCTATACGGCGATTGTATTCCGACTAACACCATTGTGATGCGGCGCAATTGTCGTGAATTAGTGGGTGGAATGAACGAAAGCCTGATACGCGCTGAAGACCACGAATATCTGATGCGCGTTTCTTACCGGTTTAAGTTAGCCGGAATTGCACGCCCGCTGGCTTATTACCGGCTTCGGCCTAATAGCTTGGTGGGTGATAACCATGACATTAATCGTGGCGTACGGGATGCCGTCATCGCCTTGCAATCGGTGGAATTGTTACATCCCGATCTCTGGCAACGCACGGGCGTAAATCGTGGGCAGTTATTGGCGCGACTGCAAATTCGCGCTGCGCACGCCTGGAAGCGTCGCCGCGAATGGCGCGCAGCTATAGGCAAGGCAGGCGCGGCGTTAAAATACAGCCGTCACCCTTTGGTCATTCGTTGGATTTTAGCCGCCCTTATTTTGAGGCGATGGTCATAGCTAAAGAAACGTGCGAATAACTTTTGTGTTACCTATGTTTGTGGCGGCTCCGGCAGGTGGTTTTAAGATGGTGTATGAATACGCCAATCGTTTGCAGGCGCGCGGCCATCAGGTGACGGTGGTTCACCCGCGGAACCTGAAACCGCAAGCTGGCTGGACTCAAACGGCGAAAAGTTATTTATGGCCGATGAAATTGCGCTGGCAGCATCGCCCGTTAATTGGCTGGTTCCCGCTGGTTCCTGAAGCCCAGGTAAAACTGACACCTGATTTGCGCGATCATTACTTGCCCGATGCTGATGTGATTATTGCCACCGCCTTTGAAACGGCTTTTGCCGTGAACGCCTGTAACACCACCAAAGGCCGCAAGTATTATTTTATCCAGCATTTTGAAGACTGGAATGGCACCGCGACGCGTGTGCGGGCTACTTGGCAATTGCCCCTGCAAAAAATCGTCGTGTCTCAATGGTTATTCGACATCGCGCGCGAGTTAGGTGTTGCGGGTGAAACTGCCTATATTCCTTACGGATTGAATTTCTCGGAGTTTCATACGACTAACTCAATTGCCGAACGTCGGCAGCCGCGCGTAGCAATGATGACACATTCGCTTACTTTTAAGGGAACTCCTGATGGGCTAGAAGCCTTGCGACTCGTAAAGGAGCGCATTCCTGAGTTACAAGCTATATTATTTGGTGTCGAGCCACGCCCAACCAACGCACCTGATTGGTGCGAATATGTTCAGCAACCCGGGCTAAACAAGTTACGCGAAATTTATAATAATGCTGCCGCATTTTTATGCCCCAGCATTAGCGAAGGCTGGGGGTTGCCCGCGTTGGAAGCGATGGCGTGCGGTTGCGCTTTGGTGGCTGCTGACAATCAGGGCGTCCGCGATTTTACCCAAACGGGAGAAAATGCTTTGTTAGTGCCAGTAAGGCGGCCTGATTTATTGGCTGAAAGTTTGTATGAAGTACTGACGAATGACAGCCTGCGCGTTCGTTTAGCTACGGCTGCCGAGCGATCTGTGGGCCGCTTCACGTGGGAACGGTCAGTGAATGCATTTGAAAAATTATTATTGGAAACCCCAGCGCCGTTATTTCTGCAGGAGGCTGTTCGCTCGTGACTCCGCGTGTGGTTGTTGTGATTGTGAATTACAACGGTGCGCGTTGGTTGCCGCCGTGTCTTGATGCGTTGACGCGAACAGACTATACAAACTTTTCTGCAATCGTTGTTGATAATGCTTCCACTGACAATAGTTGTGCAATAATTACTGATTATTATCCGCAAGTAACGTTGCTAGCTGAAAAAGAGAATTTAGGATTTTCAGTGGGCAACAACGTAGGGATTCACCACGCACTGGCTTATCAAGCCGATTATGTCGTGTTGCTCAACCCCGACACTAAAGTTAAGCCAGGCTGGCTGTCGCGTTTGATTGAAGTTGGCGAACAGGAAGCGAGCCTCGGCATTTTAGGCGCACTGCAATTGAGCTATGAAAACGACGAGTGGAATAGCTGGACGCGCGCAGCCCTAAAGCCTGAGCAACAAGCCTTGTTATTAAATAAAACAGATTGCCCCAGTTGGCTGGAAATGGAATGGGTCGAGGGTTCCTGTTTTGCGATCAAACGTCAAGTGTTAGAAGCTGTCGGTTTATTTGACTCTATTTATTTTTCTTTTTACGAAGAACTTGATTATTGTCGCCGTGCCCGTCACCACGGCTTTCTTACTGGTTTGGTTACACAAAGCCGTTTCCATCACCAGCGTGGAGGCGTGTGGGAGTCGGATGAAGATAAACGTGTTGCGCGTGCTTATCAGTGCGATAAAAGCCAGTTTATTTACTCGCTTACCGCGCCAAATCAGGCAATAGTGAGTAACCTCATTAATTACGCGCAAACGTTTTTAGTTAAAGGGAAGGAAGCCTTGGTGGCAATGCGATATGCTCAATTACTGACGCTGGCGTGGATGCAATTATCAATCCTGCGCCAGAGCTTGGCTATTTGGCGCAAATGGCGTGCTGATCGCCTGAAACTCAACGGCTATGAGGCAATATAAGGTCTCGGTAGTTATTCCGACACGCGACCGACAGCGTGAGTTAGTTGCTTGCCTTGAGGCGATGCAGCAACAAACTTTTCCTGCGGAAGATTACGAAATCCTGATATGTGATGACGGCTCAACAGAAGGTTTGAAATCTGCGTTAACGCCATTTCAAGCCAAGTTGAACTTGGTTTATTTATGGCAAATGCCGAAAGGGCCAGCCGCCGCGCGCAACTTAGGAATTAGAAATGCGCGCGCGCCGATTGTGGCAATGACAGATAGCGATACGTTGCCCGATCGTGAGTGGCTGGCGCAATTAATGGCGGCGTTGCAAGCTAACCCACGAGCGGTAGCGGTAGAAGGTAAAGTTACCGCAGAAAAGCCTGATGAGTTTGGCGCGTTAGGCGAAGGACCGACGAATTTAAACGGCGGCGTTTATCTCACTTGTAATTGCGCTTACCGGCGCGATGTATTGCTAAAGGCAGGCGGATTCGACGAATCTTTTCCTTATCCCGCTTATGAGGACGTTGAGCTAGCCGCACGAATTCGCCCTTGGGGGGATATTGCATGGCAACCTGACGCCGTGGTTTACCATCCGCGTCGCCGGATAACAGCGTCAACCGTCATTAAAAAGCTAAGGCATTGGGAATACGTGCTAATTATGGGTTTTCGCTACGGTTATTTGGGGTGGCCGCGATATACCGTTAGTCATCCGGTTAGCCGCGTAATCTTGTTGGCGGTTATCGCGCTTCCGCTTTCGAAATTTAAGGACGCCTTAAGCTGGTTATTCAAAAAACCTGCGGCTGCTCTCGAATTATGCCGACTTGGATTATTGGAATCGCTGGGGGCTCTTTTTCTCGTGGTTCCCGTCATCGTTTCAGGGAAGTATAAAAAGAAAATTCAGCGCAAGAACTATCTGATTGACGCAGCGTTACTGGCTAGGCGATGAAAGTTTCTCCGTCAGTCGCAATTATCGTTTTGACCTATAACTCAGAGGCAATCATCGAGCGATGCTTACGTTCTTTTTCGACGTTGAGCTATCCCAATGCAATTTTTTGGGTAGTGGATAATGTGTCGAGCGACAACACGGTGAGCTTAGTAAAAAATAAGTTCCCTCAATGTAACCTGTTATGTGCTGAGTCGAATGACGGTTATACCGGCGGCAACAACCTGGGAATCGCAGCAGCGCTAGCGCAAGGCTGTCAGTACGTCTTAATCGTTAACCCTGACACGGTGTTATTGAACCCAGCTTTTGTGAACGATTTAGTGTTTGAACTAGAGCGGCAGCCCAAAATTGGTATCGCAGGCGCACGAGTATTCTTGCGTTCAATTGATTCCGTGCAAAATACCATTTTATTTCCGCCTGCATTTTGGCGGAATCTTTTGCATTGGTTTAGGTACCGTTGGAATCCAAATTTTGCGCAGCTTTCTGGCGGGGAACCGCTTCGGGCGCAAATGCTCAATGGCGTATGTGTGTTATTACGTGCGGAATGCATGCAGCAAATCGGCTTATTCGACGAGTCGTTGTTTATGTATATCGAAGATGCCGATTTGGCCTATCGGGCAAATTTGATGAGTTGGGAAATCGCCTATTTCCCCATTGACAGTGTCATTCATGAACAAAAAATAGCAGGCTACAGCGAAACCAGTTCAGTGGCGCTATTACTGAAACGTAACTCGGTGCATTATTTAATAAAAATTGACAGTTATCTCGAGGCGTGGGGATACGCCGTTGTTTCAACAGCTTTGTTGGCGCTGAAGCTCTGTCTGAAAATAAAGCAAGCTTCTCGCTCTGATTACGCGGCCTTTACTGGCAAGTTGCTGGATGATTTCTCTCAGGTTTTAATCGGTAAAACATTAGGTCGGCGCTATGAACACCGACAGCCTTAATGCCTTAATTATGGATAAGCGTTTGCCCACGGTGAAGCAAAAGCAGGGATTGCTATTGAGTAATGTGCTGTCCCCTTATTTTTCTCCGGTCTTTTCCTTGCTCGCCCAGTCTGCCGAGTGGAAGTTAAAAACTTGCTATATCTCTGCCTGGAACGAAGGCGTAGGTTGGGTGCCGCAAAACGCTACTCATTTTTCTAACTCGGCAGATACAATACTGACGCGGCATACGGGTGGTTGGAAGAGTCAACAGGCGTTCGCAGCCTGGGCGCTTTTCTTTCAGGTGCTTAAAGAAAGATATGATTTTTTTCTGATTTATGGTTACACGCAGTTACCGCAGTTATTTTTGATTGCTTGGGCGTTGTTACGGAATACCCCTTTTGCCATCGCGGGTGACGCTAACTATTACTCTGATAAGACTTCAGGATGGAAACGGTTCGTGAAAAGGCATTGGCTGGGCTGGCTGGCGCGGCGTGCCTCGGCCATCGTGACGGTAGGCACTGCTTGCCGAATGTTCTGGGAAGCATACGGCGCATTGCCAGAGCGACTTTTTCACGTAGGCTTCGCGGTTGATAATGAATTTTTCAGAAAAAATGCAATTCAACAGAAAGATAATGCTGCCAAGCTAAAGCGAGAATGGGGCTGGGAAGATCACACAGTATTTATCTATGTAGGTCGTTTAATCCCTCGAAAAAATATCCAAGCTGTAATCTCTGCTTTGCAGAGACTGGCTAACTTGCCAGTCGCATTATTGATTGTGGGTAACGGAGAGGAGCGAGAGAAACTAGAAAGACTGGCAGATCAGAGTTCTTACATCCGTTTTGTCGGCGCAGCGACGCAGAACGAGCTGCCGCTTTATTACGCGTTGTCGGATGCGTTGATTTTACCTGCGCGCGAAGAGCCTTGGGGGTTGGTAGTTAATGAAGCTATGGCAAGTGGGCTGGCGATTATTTCGCATCAACATTGCGGGGCAACGTTAGATTTAGTAGATAAGGAAAACGGTGTTGTGTTGCAGAGCTTCGCGGTTGAAGAGATTGCTGCCGCTCTATCTTTTATTGCTCATGATCGTGTCAGGTTGAAATCGCTTAAGCAAAAATCACTGGAACGGATACGTGATTGGTCAATGCCACGAGCATCGTCTCAGCTTAAGCAAGTAATTGATTTGGCACTTTGTCGTCATAATTAGCAAAACTTCCTATGATTGTTTCAATCGTACTGATATTGACGGTTTTATATCTTCTTTATTATCGCTTCACGCATGGCTTTTTACGCGCTTACGGCGCTTTTTTTCTTATTCTGTTATTTTTTATCACGAATAAAGGCTCACTTTCAGAGGCGGAAGCCCTGAGTGGTGAGTCGCAAGGTGTGCTTAGCTTGATACGCTGGGCGTTACTCGGGGTGATGGTTTTAGTTTCGTTGCGGGAACGACAACCTGACGAAATGCGCGTAGATTCCGTGCTGTTGATTTTAACAGGATTGTTTCTGTTGGACGTATTTATTTCTACGACGTATGCCGAGGACATTAGCTACTCGTTTATGCGAGCAGCCAGTTTTGTGTTAGTTGCATTATCCATTGTTACGGGATCGTTGCGATATTTGTATTGGCGAGCCAAGTGCCTGCAATTCTTTCGATTTCATTATTACATTGCGCTTTGCTTGTTACCGCTACCGCTCGCCCTGCACCTTACCGGTTTAGGCGAGTACGGCGCGACCGTGTTGATGGGGCAATACGCAGGCCCGTTCAGTAATCAAAATCTTTTTGGTATTTTTTCCGCCCTCATTACCCCTTACGTGCTTTTTCATTGGCACGTAGATGCCCAAACCCGTCGTGACCGAATTATTGATTTAGGGTTGTTAGCTGTAATTTTCATCGGCTTGTGGTTATCAAATTCGCGCGGGGGCTTGTTAGCTACTTTAATCTCAGTCAGCGTTTATTTTTTTATTGTAAATCTTGAAAGCCGCCTGAAAATAATTATTGCTGCCGTTGCTTTAGCTTTGGCATTTGTCATATTCCCGACGGTGAAAAACAATGTCATGAGCTTTATTCGGAAAGACACGGTCGAACGAGCGGAAATCACCGACGTCGCCACACAAATTCTAGAAGAGCGTCGTTATGGACTATGGATGGGCGTATGGCCGTTGTATTGGAAAGAGAAGATGACCGGCTATGGGTTTGCAACGTCACATTTGTTGGCTTTCCCTTTTACCGGAGACAAAACGGCGGGCCGCCACGTACATAACAGTTATTTAGAACTGTTTGGAGACCTAGGCTTGCCCGGCATTGGATTATTATTACTGATTTTTTATCGCGCTTGGAGCTGCGGCGTGAACCTAGTGCAGCGGCACGAAAGTTTTTTGCAGCGGAATATCAATGCAGTGTTTATCTCTATCTTTTTATCGGGAGCCGTAAACGCTTTCTTCGAAAGCTGGATGTTTTCGGTTGGCAATATCATCTCACTGATGTTCTGGGTACCTATCAGTGGTATCGTTGCGCAATGGGGATGGGCTGTTGCACCGAAACCTGCCAACGAAAGCCCACTCATTGCTTTTAACGATTTGCATCGCTTGCCGCGACAAGCAGGGTTATGAACTAATTGTTTCCTAAATGGCTAAATATTTTTTTTTACTAGCACTCGCTGTTTGTTGGTTTATTTGGCGTGGGCCGATGCGAATGTCTGAAACGCGCGACAGCCTTTGCCCTTATTTAGGCTCACAACTGCTAGTAAAAAAACATAATCCTTATAATGGCGCGTTACTTGAAAGTGCCAGATTGGAACTCACAAACAAATCCGGCGATACCTCAATCCCGACATTTACTTCGGCCATTTACCCGCCTACAACGCTTGTTATACTTTCCATATTTTCTCAATTGCCGTGGCAGTATTTTCGCTACTTTTTACTCTTTATTGACACGGCTGGGCTGGTCGCAGTGCTGGCCGTGTTGAGCTTCTCGCTAGGCGGCGCGTTTTACCGCCCGCAATCGCTGGTTTTGTGGATTACGGGTCTGGCTTGGGCTCCGTGGCACACCGGAATGGCTACGGGAAATTTAGCTATTCCGGCAATTAGTATAGGAATTATTGGATGGTGGGCAAGTGAGCGGCAGCGGATTTGGGCAGCTAGCGCCTTTCTGTTGGTAAGCCTGATGTTGAAGCCGCAGATTGGAGCAGTGTTTATTGTTATGTTAATGCTTCGGCGATGCTGGAAGCCCGTCGTTGCCAGCCTCACAGGCTGGGTAGTGATATTTATCGCCACTGCGTTATGGATGCAGAAGCAGGCCCCTGGCTGGTGGGGAGATTACAGCCGACTGATAAAAGCATTTTTAGTTGCAGGCCATGAAAATGACCCGTCGTCGGCGAACCCTTTGCGTCACGATCTGATAAATTTACAAAGGCTGCTTTATACAGTCTTCGAAAGTCAGTTGGTGGTGAGTGGGGTGATGTTGGTTTTGATAGGCTTATTAGCGATTGGGCTTATCGCCAGGCACAAAAATAAAAAACAACTTCCGCCCCCGCTACTAACGTCAGCCGCTGTAGTGACAATTGCTTTGCTGCCTTTTTATCATAGGTTTTATGATGCGAGTCTATTGCTTTTTGTTGTGGCGTGGGCGCTTTCACTCTGGGGTGAAGGAGTAACGACAACATATTCCGCCCGTGCTGTTTTTACGGGTTGTTTGCCTTTTTTGGTACCAGGAGCGGCAGCGCTCGCTTGGGCTGTAAATCGCGGCTATTTTTTTGATGGGGTGGTGAAAACTTGGTGGTGGGAGACTTTTGTTATGTCTCATCAAGTTTGGGCACTGCTCTGGGTTGCGGGGTGGTTAAGTTACACGCTGACGGTGACGGCCAACAAAGAACCATCTGCGGCTTATGGCTAAAATCTTCATAAACGCTTTAGCCTCAACCGCAGGCGGCGGTGTTACCTATTTACGAAATGTATTGCCACGGCTTTCCGCATGGAGCCACTTGCATGAGTTTTTGGTTTTCTTACCAGCCAAGCACAGCGCTGATTGGGTAGAACAATGCCGATCATTTCTTACCATCATACCGGCTCCTGCTTTAACAGGAACTGCCGCGCGCGTTTGGTGGGAGCAGCGTTCGCTTCGGGATGTTATTCTTCAGCAACAAGGTGATTTGTTAATTTCACTGGGTAATTTTGCGCTTTTGAGATCGCCTGTTCCGCAAATTTTATTCTGTCGAAACGAGCTTTATTTTTCTAAATACTTTAGTACAGACTTACGTAAGCGTAAAGAATGGAGGATGCTGATTGACCATAAAGTGAAAACTTGGCTGTCGAATCTTTCCTTGCGGGCATCCACTTCTTACGTAACTCCTACTAAGGCGATGGCTGCACATTTGATGTGCGCGGGCGTGCCAAGTGAAAAAGTAAACGTTTTTCCATTCGGGTTTGATTCAGAAGTTTTTATGAAACAGCAGCAAGGGGCGTCCCTTGCTCAAGCGAGAAAACTCGTTAACCCGCATGAAGCGAAAAGCCTGCTTTACGTTAGCCACTATAACTATTTCCGTAACTTTGAAACACTTTTAGCTGCTTTGCCGCTTATCAAAGAATCACTTGGCGTGCCGATTCGGTTAATCCTTACCACCGATTTGAAAGGCGGCAAAAAATATGGTGGATATAATACTGATAAAGTAGCGGTGTTGGTAAAAAAAAATGAGATCGAAGATTGCCTTACTATGTTAGGGGCGGTTGAGTATGATCAGCTTGTCAACGTCTATAAGGCTGCGGATGTTTATGTCTGCCCCTCTTACGCGGAAAGTTTTGGGCACCCTATGTTAGAAGCGATGGCTCATGGCCTGCCCATTGTGGCGGCGAATCTGCCCGTACATCGAGAGGTTTGCGCAGAGGCGGCGGTTTATTTTGACGTTTTTAACGAGCAGCAATTAGCCGACCAAGTAATTCGCGTTATACGTGATCGGCAGTTAAGCGATAAGCTTATTCAAGAGGGAAGCACTCGCGCTAAAGAGTTCTCATGGGACGACCACGTAACCAATCTTATGCAATTGGTTGATAAAACTATGGCTCAATCAGACCACTGAATGTCTAACCAAGATAAATTACCTATATCGGTTATCGTCCCAGTCAAAAACGAGGCCATGAATATTGCAGACTGCCTAGCCTCGGTTGCCTGGGCTGACGAAGTCTGGGTGGTTGATTCGCATAGTACCGATGAAACGGTAGCTCTGGCTGAATCGCATCGTGCCAAGGTGGTTCAATTTGACTGGCAACTGGGCGGCCCAAAAAAGAAAAACTGGGCATTGGAAACTCTGAGCTTTTCGAATGAGTGGATATTGTTACTAGATGCTGACGAACGCGTCACTCCTGAGTTAGAGGCAGAGATTCGCCGCCTATGGAGGCAAGCCGATAAGGTCGAAGGATATTACGTCAATCGCAAGCTGATCTTTTTAGGCCGCTGGATAAAGCATTGCGGTTGGTATCCTAGCTGGAACTTACGTTTATTTAAGCATCGAATGGGTCGCTTTGAGCAATTAAAGACAGAGGATATTCAACACGCTGGCGATGTCGAAGTTCATGAACACGTAGTTTTTTCAGGGCAGGTCGCGTATTTAAAAAACGATCTGCTTCACGAAGACTTCAAAAGCATTTATCATTTCGTCGAGCGACACAATCGCTATTCAACCTGGGAGGCTCGCGTCTATTTTAATTTGGCGAATAATGCGACAGGAAGCGACGCGATTAATGCATCTTTTTTTGGCTCACCGGTTGAGAGAAAACGTTTTATCAAATATTGGTGGGCACGTTTGCCCGCAAGACCGCTGTTGCGATTTATCTGGATGTATATAGTCAAGCGCGGATTTCTGGATGGACGCGCGGGGCTTTTATTTTGCTCGTTAATGATGATGCACGAATCAGTAATCTCAGCCAAACTCTATGAACAGCAATTAAAACAAAGGCAGCCTTTGCGTCCGGCTTTAACACCTTCTGCCCCCAGTCCTAATTGTTGATGACCTCTTCTTCCGGCGCGCTATTTCCTTTCAAATGGGCTTTATTGACAGCATTGGTGATAGGGGCGGTCTATTTTTTACCGCAGCTTTTTCACCTATGGCATTGGCATTCCCCTCAATTATTGCTCGAAGAAAATTATGACGAAATTTCTTATGCCGTAGGGGCTTCACGTGCCGCCGGTGAGCATGTAGCGCAACCTGACCCTTACCACATTGATCCATGGTCGGCGGCTCCATTTTCTTTTGCGACGGCACAATTTTTCCCGTCCTGGTTTATCGGGCAATTGGCTCGATTAACCAATCTGTCAGTCACGGCCCTATTGATGTTAGGTAGTTTCGTTTTACCTACAATAATTGGTTTTTTATTTTCATACATCGTCTGGTTAAGCGGCATAAAAGAAACTTCGAGCATAGTATTGTGCGTCATTTTTTCATTACTTATGCTTCCGCCCGTGCTGTGGCTGATGCAATTCCGTTACACTACGGCTTTGTTGACTGGTTCCGATCCTGGATTTCATTTGTCGTTATCTTATAGCAGGCGCTATCAGCCTCAGCTCAGCGCCGTAATTCATTATTTCACCATAGCTCTGTCACTGGCCTTATTGCGGGTAAACCGCCAGAATTTATATCGAAGCATAAGTGTTCTTGTTGGCATCGGCTTTGGCGCCAGCTTTTATTGTTACTATTTTAGTTGGACGATATTGCTAGGCTGGTTTGTGCTAGGCGCTTTGGTGGTTCGTTGGCAGCACCCTGACAGGCTGAAAGGCTGGTTGTTTGCTGCTCTGCTTGGACTGATCATTGCGCTGCCTTATTTTTTGTCAGTAATAAAGAACTTTAGCCAGGTTAGCCAATCTGCTGCTTCAGCGCATACGCGGATTTTGCCTACCGACCCGGCTATATGGATTACCTTGACGATGAGTGCGGTGTTATTGGGGGTAATGTTTTTCAACCGCGAACAGCGCGCTCGATTATGGGTTCCTTTCGTATTAAACCTAGTAATCGCGCTGGGGGCTTTGCAAAACGTTCTGACCGGGATTTTTATCCAGCCCTATCATTATTTGCATTATTTTGGCCGTCCCGCGATGAACTTGGCGATAGCAGAGCTAGGTCTTTGGATAATTCAACGTTGGATTCGCTTTTCGTTGTTCGCGCGTTATTTACAATTAGCAGCGATTGCGGGTTGTTTGATTGTTGCGGTCGTTTTTCAATGCGCGCGTTACCGAGAGGTAGCTTCGCTAGGGCGTGAAGCGGCTCTCGGTCAGGCCGCAATGCAAGCTATACGGCAATACCTGCCCGCCGGGGCGCTAGTTTATTGCCCTGTCGAGCAAGTGCGTGAGGCTATCCCGCTTTATACCAATGCCATCTCGTATTTCTCACGCTATATGTTGTTGAATGAAACAGCAGCCACCGAGGTGGCAATGAGAGAGCGAGTCGTAGCCACGCAATGGTTGCGCGGGGTGAGTGAAGATGATTTTTCTGTCTGGTTAAAAACCAAGCCCATTGATGTATTTTTTCAGCAACTCCAACGCCCGCCAAATGTCGAAAGCCAGTTGCGCATGCAGTCAATGGAAAGAGACCTTCAACAGCTTTTCAAGGCTTGGGAGAGAGAGCCTAAGCTAAATGTTCTAGAGCCGTTACGTTACGCCTTGTTACCTCAAAACCTTAGCCTTGACACTACCCGGCTACCGCAATATTTTCGCTGTCAGTTATTATGGAAAGATGAGCATTATGCTTTATTCGAGTTAGGGCGGATCTGACGATTATGTGTGGCATTTGCGGTGTCGTTGGAATTTCAGAACGGGCGGTAGTGGAAAGGATGGCGCGCACCCTTGCACACCGCGGGCCTGACGCAGAGGGGGTGGAGATGCTCACGCGCCATGAGTTAGGGTTGGGGCATCGTCGCCTAAGCATCATTGATCTCTCATCGCTGGGGCGGCAGCCTATGGCTAATGAAGATGAAAGTGTTTGGATCACTTTTAACGGAGAAATATACAATTATCTCGAACTAAAAAAACAGCTAGATCTGCCCCGCCATCAAATTCGCTCAGGTTCCGACACGGAAATCATCCTGCACTTATATGAAGAACGTGGAGTTGCGGCCTTCGGCATGCTAAACGGTATGTTTGCTTTCGCGCTTTATGATGTTAAGAAAGCGCGGCTATTTTTGGTGCGGGATCATCTCGGTGTTAAGCCGCTTTATTACACTCAGTCAGGCGGCAAGTTTATTTTTGGGTCAGAAATTAAAGCAATACTTGCGTCGGGTTATTATTCCCCAGTCATTGATGAGCAATCGGTTTCTGATTTCTTTTCTTTTCTATACGTGCCAAGCCCGCAAACTATTTACCAGGGTATTTTCCAATTGCCGCCCGCGCACTGGCTTGAGTTCGATCTTGAGGCAAAGCGAATTGTTAAAATTCAGTCTTACTGGCGGGTGATGGAGGTTAAGCAAGTCGAAAAAACAGGAGACTCCAGGCAGTTAGAGAAAGAAGTACGTGATTTATTTACTGACGCAGTGCATAAGCAGATGGTCAGCGATGTGCCGTTGGGTGCTTTTTTATCGGGTGGCGTTGATTCCAACCTGATTGTCGGACTGATGGCGCAGGCATCCCGAAAACCGGTTAAAACGTTCACGGTGTTGTTTGAAGGCGCAGGGTTGGATTATTACGACGAGCGAGTAGAAGCGCGCAGAGTGGCGGAACGTTTTGGCACTGAGCATTATGAGTTGCCGATTGATCTTTCTCATCCCGAAAAGATGCTCGATATGGTTCAGCATTTCGATCAGCCGTTTGGTAACACGACTTTTTTTTTAACCTATTTGTTGTCGCAATACACGCGCGAGCATGTCACGGTGGCATTGTCTGGGGCGGGAGGGGATGAATTGTTCGGTGGGTATCCGCGTTATCGTGCGGTGCAAGCGGCGCGCTGGTTAAAATTTATTCCATCTCCGATAGCCAAAGCTGGGCTGAAATTACTGTCGGTTGCGTCAGATAGTTTCGCTGATCGCCGTTTACACCGCTGGCGAGCTTTATTGGATGGCTTAGATAAAGACGAGGCGCGGCAATACCTGCAATGGGTTTATTACTTGAACGAAGAGCGAAAAGGGCAACTTTTGCAGCCGCGCGCAAAAGCTGTGCTACCTTCGCATCGAGTGCTGAGGCGGCATTTAGATGACTATCCTAAAAATTTAGAAGATGGAAACCGGTTTTCTCTACTTGATGTAGAGACATTTTTGCCGGACAACTTGTTAGAGTATTCAGACAAGATGAGCATGGCTTGGGGACTTGAGTTGCGCGTGCCTTATCTCGATTACCGATTGGTGGAGTTGGCCTTTCGCATCCCTTTTTCGCTGAAGCTTAATGCGCAGGGTAGTAAGCAAATTTTGCGGCGCGCGTTTGCCGATTTAATTCCATCGGAAAATCAAAAAATACCGAAAAAAGGTTTTAACGTACCCTTAGGTAACTGGATGCGTACCAAGCTTGACAGTTATTTTGACGAGTTGTTGCCCCGTGATTATGTCGAGCGGGAAGGCATCTTTTACTATGACGCGATTACGAAAATGCGTGAAGAGCATCGGCGAGGTAAGCGCGATAACTCATACGAGCTATTTTCAATTTTAATTTTTGACGCGTGGTACCGCAAGTACATTACGAATAATTGGTAAATTAAGGCGAGCATGAAGCAGGTTTTACAAAACTTTCGCACGGGAAAACTAGAAATCGCAGAGGTGCCGAAAACGATGGGCAAAGGGGGCGGAGTGTTGGTTAGGAATGCCGCTTCGTTAATCAGCGCAGGGACAGAGAAGATGACGATTGGCCTCGCGCAAAAATCGTTGGTGGGTAAGGCCAAAGAGCGGCCTGATTTGGTTCGTCAGGTATGGCAAAAGCTCAAACGCGATGGGCTAATGAATACGCTCAACACGGTCAATGCTAAACTCGATGCGCCGCTGGCTTTGGGGTATAGCTGCGCTGGAACAATTTGCGAGGTCGGCGTAGGAGCGGAAGAGTTTCAGACGGGCGAGCGTGTGGCGTGTGCCGGTATGAACTATGCCTCGCACGCAGAGGTGGTTTACGTTCCTAAAAATTTAACGGTAAAAATCCCTGAAGAAGTTACTTTTGAAGAAGCTGCGTTTGTTACTTTAGGCGCGATTGCGCTGCAAGGTGTTAGAACCTCAGAGGCTAAGCTAGGCGAATGTGTCGCTGTTATTGGCTTGGGAATTTTGGGGTTGCTAACCGTACAAATTCTAAAAGCGGCAGGCTGTCGGGTTATCGGGATTGATTTTGAGACTAACAAGCTGGATCTAGCTCGCAGTTTGGGATCTGATGTTGCTGTGTTGCGCAGCGCAGATGTTGAGCTGGCGGTGCGCGAGATGACGGCGGGCGGCGGTGCTGATGCCATTATCATCACAGCGGCGACTGACACGAACGACCCACTTGAGTTAGCCGGAGAAATTGCCCGTGATCGGGCGATTGTTTCAATGGTGGGAGCGGTAAAAATGGATTTGCCGCGCAAATCATACTACGAAAAAGAGTTACAGTTGAGGTTGTCTCGTTCTTATGGGCCGGGACGTTACGACACGCAATATGAAGAGCAAGGCGTAGATTATCCGCTGGGTTATGTGCGTTGGACGGAGCGGCGCAATATGCAGGAATTCTTGCGGTTGATTTCAGTCAAGGCGGTAAATGTAACTCGACTTATTTCTCACCGGTTTCCTATTGCTCAGGCTGAAATGGCTTACGACATTATTACGGGTAAGAAAAAAGAGTCATACCTTGGCGTTTTGCTAACTTACGGCGACCTCTCCGCGCAAGGGCCGCGAACCATAGCACTGGGAAGTTCAGTCAAAGCGCACCCGCAAATTCGATTGGGAGTGATTGGCGCGGGGAATTTTGCGAAGGGCGTTTTATTGCCGCGTTTAGCCAAGCTCAAAGATATTCAGTTATTAGGCATTGCTACGGCAACCGGGCGAAGCGCCAAAACCGTAGGCGAGCAATATGGCTTTGCCACGTGTACGACCGATTATCGTGAGTTATTACAGGATGAACAGGTGAACGCGGTTTTAATTGCTACGCGCCACGATAGCCATGCGCGGATAACGTCAGAAGCGTTAGCAGCGGGGAAAATGGTTTATGTGGAAAAGCCCTTATCGGTTGATGAAGCAGGATTGCACCAAATCAATGAAGCGGTAGCCGCGCACGGTGAGCGTGTTTTTGTGGGATTTAATCGTCGCTTTTCGACGTTAGCCGCACAACTAAAAAACGTTTTTGCCGATGCGCAGACGCTGGCGATTAGCTACCGGGTCAATGCCGGAGCCGTTCCGCGCGAAAGCTGGATTCAGCAAGCCGAAGGAGGCGGGCGGATTATCGGTGAAGTCTGTCATTTCGTAGATTTAATGCAGTTTCTGACGGAAGAAGAACCAGTTGAAGTATTTGCTTATGCCAGCGCGGCAGGTCGGGATACGTTAAGCATCGTGATTAAATTCAGCAACGGTTCAGTCGGTAACATAAATTATTTCGCTACCGGAGATCGTGGACTGGCGAAGGAACGAGTTGAAGTTTTTGGCGGCAATCGCACTGCCATTCTGGATGATTTCCGGTTGTTAGAAGAATGGCGCGAAGGGAAGCGCACGGTGACGAAGCGGTTGACGCAGGATAAAGGATTCGATCAAGCGTTGGGTTCTTTCGTGCAAGCGGTTAAGCAAGGAGGTGCGATGCCGATAAGCTATCGAAGTTTGGCGCTGACCACATTGGCGACGTTGGGTGTTGAGGATGCGTTGCGTACCGGCAAGCCGGTGGCGGTTTCGTTCTAGGCGATGCTTACTCGACTTGTGTTGATTGGCCGTACGCTTCCTTATTTGCGTTGGGAGCAACTCGTCTATCGGCCTTTGCGTTTGTTGCAATATCGAAGTTATCGCACGTTCCCTTTCATCACCAGAAATTGGACGAGGCTTGACCGGTCTGTTTCTGATTTTCCCGCCCAGACGTTATCTCTATTTCGTCAGGTTTTTGAAACAAAGTTTTCTCATTGGAATAAACCAGCGGCAGAGGCAGAAGCCCAGCTTGAACAACTAAAACGCGGCGAGTTTCGCTTTCTTAATCAGGCAAAAAAAATAGCCAAGCCTGATTGGAACGTGCGTTATGTTAGTCATTTGTGGAATTATCAGCTTCATTATCAGGATTATATCGTTTGGTTAATGCGCGCCTCGGCTAAAAAAGGAAAGGATGAGGCGAGAGGGCGCGCTGTTGAGTTAATTGAAAGCTGGATGGCAACGGCGCGAATTGGTATCAGCGATGGATGGGATGCTTATCCGCTTTCGATGCGGACGGTGAATTGGATTTACGCGTACGCATTGGCTGTCGAAAGCGAGAGCGACCCGGCATTTCAGGCTCGCTGGCGAACGAGTATTTTTCAGCAATTGGATTTTTTGAGCTACCATTTAGAAAAGCATTTGCTGGCTAATCATCTTTTCAAAAATATAAAAGCCCTAGTTATTGGCGGGCTGTTTTTCGCTCACACAGAGCGCGGACAGCAGTGGCTAGCTGTAGGAGAGAACGAGCTAGCACGCGAGTTGGCAGAACAGGTTTTGCCAGACGGCGGGCATTACGAGCGCGCCCCGATGTATCACGCCCAGACGTTAGGTGATGCGCTGGAATGTTATGCGTTGCTAAAAGCATTTGGGCGGTCGAGCGCCACGGAAAGTATGCGTGACCAGTTGGTTCAGATGGCGCGTCATCTGGCAGCTTTGAGTTATGCTGATGGTTCACTCGCTTTATTTAATGACTCGGCCAAAGCTTTTGAGACGCGCCCGCTGCCTTTGCTTGATGTTGTGAGCCGAGTTTGTGGTGAAAAAGTGAGTAGCTCAACGGTTAATTTTCCTGACAGCGGTTATTACGTGTGGCAGTCAGCAGATCAGCGTGAAAAGATTTTGGTTGACGCGGGCGAGCCGTCAGCGGCGTATAACACGGCGCACGCGCATTGCGACGTGCTGAGTTATGAGTTGTGGATGAACGGAGGGCCGTTGGTGGTTGATTCGGGCGTACACGGCTATGGTGGCGACGAGTTTCGGGAGTATTGCCGTTCGACGCGCGCGCATAACACCGTGATGGTTGATGACGTAGAGCAATCGGAAGTCTGGGGAACGTTTCGGATGGCACGTCGAGCACAAGTGTTGCGTGCGGAAGCCGTTGAGAATGCCGACGGATGGCGTTTTGAGGGCGAAGTGGAGGGTTATGGGGCTAATGGATTACGGCATTTGCGTAGTTTGAGGCGATTTTCTGGCGGTGAATGGGAGGTGAAAGATCAACTCTGGTTGCGCAAAGTTAAAGACACAGGGCACGTTGCGAAAAGTTTTATTCACCTGCATCCAGCAGTTAGCGTGACGCGAGCGGGAAATAGCTTTTGGTGTGAAACGCCGACCGGGAAAATCGTGATTGAGCCTTTCGGCGAGGTTACGCTTGAGTTAGTCGCGGGCGTCTCGCCGCCACAGGCGCAAGGTTGGTGGTTTCCTGAGTTTGGGGTTGCGATGCCGAGTTCGGTGATCGTGTTGAGTTGTGTGTTGAGACAAGGCGACAATCCGCAAGTTATCGGTTATCGAATTAAACCTGGTCAATAAGCAATGCGAATTACGTTTTTTTGCCAATACTATCCACCTGAAATGGGGGCGCCAGCGGCGCGCACAGCGGATCATGCGCAGCATTGGGCGGCGGCGGGGCATGAGGTGACGGTCATCACGGGAATGCCGAATCATCCGACGGGCGTGATTCGTCCTGAGTATCGAGGCGTTTGGATGCGGCGCGAAATGGTGAATGGCGTTGCGCTGTTGCGCACCTGGTTATATGTCGCGCCGAATAAAGGTTTTGTTAAGCGGGTGCTGAATTTTCTATCTTTTTTTGTTTCGTCTTTGTCGTTGGGGAGTTTATTTACGCGCAGGCCAGACGTAGTGGTTGGGACTTCGCCGCAATTTTTTTGCGCGGTGGCGGCTTATTTATTCAGCGTGTTGAAACGAGCGCCTTTTGTGTTTGAAGTACGTGACATCTGGCCGCAATCGGCGATTGAGTTGGGCGTTTTGCGGAACCGATATGTAATTGCCGCACTCGAAGCGATTGAGTTATTCCTTTATCGCCGCGCGGCTTTGATTATACCAGTGGCGGAATCAACCACGCCTTATTTGTTGGAGAAGGGAATTGCGCGGGAAAAAATCGTCGTGATTCCTAATGGCATTTATGCGGGATATTTAGCTACGCCGAGTCTTGCGCCGGCAAAATTGCGGGAAGAGCTAGGCTTGCAAGGCAATTTTATTGTTTCGTATATCGGCACGCATGGGATGTCTCACGGGCTGGAAGAAATCTTGCAGGCTGCGGTTAAGTTACCGCAAGTTGCTTTTTTATTCGTCGGCGAAGGCGCCGAAAAGGCTCGACTCAAGGCCGAAGCAACGGCGATGAATTTAACCAATGCCAGGTTTATTGACCAGCAACCGCGTGATCGCTTGTTGGCTTTTTATCGCGCCAGTGATGTGAGTCTGGTTCCGCTCAGAAATTTACCGTTGTTTCAAAAAGTGCTGCCTTCCAAGTTATTCGAGTTAATGGGGAACGGTGTTCCGCTGATTTGCAACGTGGTGGGTGAAGCGGCGCAATTGGTCGAACGCGCGCGAGGCGGTTTGTGTATCGAGCCGGATAGTGTAACGGCGTGGGTCAAGGCGATTGAGCAGTTACGCGATGATGAACCATTACGGCGGCAGTTGGGAGAGCAAGGCAAGGCGTTTGTATTGGCGCATTACTTACGGGAAAAATTAGCACAGCGTTATGTCGCGGCGTTGCAAGAGCGTTTCTCGCCGTTGGCGATGTTGGCCGATGGTGATGCGGTGTCGTCTTCTTTGATGCAATAGTTTAGCTATGCGTTCTTACGTAATTTTATTCGGACTGGCTTTTTTGCTCACGTTGTTATTGACGCCTTTTGTGCGCCGTTGGGCGATTGCGTGGGGGGCGATGGCGATTCCTGATCGTGAGCGGCGCATTCATTCTCAACCGACGCCGCAATTCGGTGGCGTAGCTATTTACCTCGCTTTTATTCTGACGCTTTGTTGCGTTCCATTTTTAGGTAATTTAGTCAGCCGCAATTTCAGGCAGGATTTGCCGCTTTTGTTATTCGGACTGTTAGCTCCGGCGACGCTGGTTTTTGCGCTGGGAGTTTACGACGATTTTAAGAATGCCAGTGCGACGTTGAAATTCGCGGTTCAGTTATGCGCAGCCAGTTTGGTTTATGCCAGCGGCTATCGAATTAACGTGTTGTCTACGCCGGGTGGATTTTGGCAGTTGCCGACGTTGTTGAATTTTCCAGCCACGGCTCTGTGGATTTTGAGCATTACCAATGCCTTTAATTTAATTGACGGTATTGATGGCTTGACGGCGGGGGCTTCGGTGTTTGCGCTGACTTCAATTCTGGTGTTCTCGGTTGTGCAAGGCCAGCCGGAAATTAGCTTGTTGGCGGTGATTTTGATCGGCGCAGTGATCGGATTTTTACGTTACAACTTTAATCCGGCGACAATTTTTTTAGGCGATTGCGGAGCGTTGTTTTTGGGATTTATGGCGGCGGTGTTGTCGTTGGCCGGTTCGCAAAAAGGCACAACATTGGTGGCCGTGGCAATTCCGTTAATTTCGTTCGGGTTGCCGTTAATGGAAGTCGGGTTGTCTATTGTGCGGCGCTTTTTGAGTGGCAAGCCGATTTTTGCCGGAGATCGCAGGCACATTCATCACGTGTTGCTCGAAAGAGGTTTGTCGCAGCGACAAGTCGTCATTGCGCTTTACGCGGTGAGTGCGGTGTTTGCGTTATTCGGGCTTATGTTACTTAACCCGAAGCGTGAATTAGGCGCGCTGGTTTTTTTTATTCTGGGCATTGGCTTGATTTACGGCGTGCAGCATTTGCGTTACGCCGAGTTCAGCGAATTGGGCAGTCAGATCAAGCAGGGTGTTAGCCGCACACGGCGCGCGTTGGCGGTGAACGTTGGCGTCAGGCGCAGTTATAACAGCCTGGCGAACGCTGAGACGTCGTCGGATTTTTTTGCGGCGCTGGAAACGATGCTGACGACGAAAGAATTCGACTTGGTCACGCTGGAAGTAACAAAAGATATTTCGCTCGACGCTCCTCCGCTGTCATTTAGTTTGCCTGATAATTCTCAACGATTGGTGTGGTTGTGGCGCAACCCCTTGGCTGACGAGGTAACTCCCACACCGGATTCGCTGCAACAACATTGGCAATTGCGCGTACCGCTCAACGATGAGGATGGGCGCGCTTTGGGAGCCATTACTTTTTATCGTCAGTTACGTGATGACATGCCAACAATTGACCTCACGCACCTGTGCGGGCCTTTTCAGCGCGAACTCAGCGCCGCGCTCATACGCTTAGCCGAACCTGCCTTGTTACCTGTTTAGCCAGTCGCTCACGCAAAGCCGCAAAGAAGAAAAGAGCTTGAGCGTAGCTGAGTTGTGAGCCTTTAGAAATCTTTCACAAAGAATTCAAAACGCCTTTAAGACTTCTCTGACAAGGTTGCCTATGTTCTGTCTGTCGCAAATCACTTTCATTCTTTACCAGACACTTCCAGAAAGGCGGAACAGGGCAATGAGCAAGCTCATGAACAGGTTGGCGAAAAGACGCAAACCCTTAATCGGAACGGCATTGATAGTTACGTTGTTGGTCGGAATTGGCGGACTGGCACGATGGTCGCGCGTGCCCCAGGCGCAGGCGAGCGGCGTGACTGAGGCTGAGGCGAAAGCGCGCATCATTAAAAATTACGGCGAAACTTACGGCAAATTGCCGCTGGCCTTTGAGCCCAATCGCGGGCAAGCCGACGAATCGGTTGAATACTTGTCGCGGGGCGATGGTTATTCGCTTTATTTGTCGGGCGGTGAGGCTACGTTGGCGTTGAGCCGTAAAGACAAAAAGAAATCTTGGCGCGGTTGGTTGAAACTCAAACTCGCAGGCGCGAACGTTGCGCCGGTCGCCGAGGCGCTCGACCCGCTCGCAGGCAAGAGCAATTACCTGATCGGCAATGATCGCCGCGAGTGGCAGACGGATGTGCCGACTTATCGTCAGGTGAAATATTGCGAAGTCTGGCCGGGCGTGGACATGGTTTGGTACGGCAATCAGCGCACGCTTGAATACGATTTCATTGTGCAACCGGGCGCTGATGCCCGTCAGATCAAACTTGTGTTTGAAGGTGCGGAAACGCTGCGGCTTGATGACGCGGGCAATCTGGTGTTGCAAACTTTGGCGGGCGAACTCATCCAGCACGCGCCGGTGATTTATCAAGACGGCGCGCAAGGCCGCGAGACGGTGACGGGCAAATACGTGTTGAACGAAAAGAGCGAAGTGAGTTTTGCATTGGGCGCTTATGACGCGAGCCGTCCGCTGGTGATTGATCCGCGACTGCTTTATGCGACTTACGTTGGAGGTAGTCTGGGTGACGCCGCCAACGCCGTTGCTGTGGATGCGGCGGGCAACGCTTACATAACCGGCGTCACTTTTTCAGCGAATCTTCCGGTCAAAGGGGCTTTTCAAAGCCTGCCTAAAGATGCTGACGCAGATGCTTTCGTACTCAAGCTCAACGCCAGCGGGACCGACACTGTGTATTGCACTTATCTGGGCAGCCGCAATAGCGATAGTGGTGCGGATATCGCTGTCATGAGCAATGGTCAGGCTTGCGTGACCGGAATTACCGAGACGCGCGGCACAGCCGATTTCCCCACGACGGATGGAGCCTTTCAGGGCAACGGCACTTTCCTCTCGTGTTTGATCTTGAATTGTCGCGGTCAGGACGGATTCGTAACGGTGTTGAATGCTGCTGGTAACAACCTGGTTTATTCCAGCTATTACGGTGGCGGTGGGCCTGACGGAGGTCAAGCCATTGCGGTGGATGCCGCTGGCAAAATCTATGTCGCTGGTTTTTCTGTTTCCAATCTGCCCACCAAAAACGGCTTTCAGAATTCTCGCGCCAGCCTAGCTTTTTCGGATGCCTATATTGCGGTGTTTAATCCGGCGCTCAGCGGCAACAGTTCATTGCTTTATGCGAGTTTTCTGGGCGGCAGCGACCTTGAAGGCGCGCTCGGACTTGATGTTGATGTCGCCGTAGACAACGTGGGCAATGCTTATGTTGCCGGAACGACGCTTTCTGACGACCTGCCAGTGAAAAGCCCCGCCGGACAATCATTGCCACCGCTGCAAAGCAATCTCAAAGGATTCGGAAACGGTTTTGTCGCCAAGATTGATACGGAAGCCAGCGGAGCCGCTTCGCTAACTTACCTGACTTATCTTGGAGGCGATGGCCTTGACGCGATCAATGCCATTGCGGTTGACGCACAACAACGCGTTTACATCACTGGTGAAACCTCATCTTTTCCCAGCAGCTTTCCGCTCAAGAATGCTTTCAGGGCGACGCTCGCCGAAAAAGAGGCATTTATTGCCAAGCTGAATGCGGATGGAACGGCGCTGTTTTATTGCAGCTATCTGGGGGGAGATGGTGCCGAAACGGGACTGGGCATTACTCTTGATCAGGCCAACAATACCTATGTGACGGGCACGACGGATTCTGGCGTGAGCTTTCTGACGGCCAATCCGTTGGTGGTCAATCTGGCTGGCTCGAGCTTTCTAGCAAAAATCGAAAATACGGTTTCTGCGACGGCCCCGGCGAAATTGCTTTACTCAACAACCTTTGGCGGAACCAACACCTTTGCGACGGGCGGAGTCGCGCTCGACCCGAAAGGCAATGTCTATCTGGCGGGGAACACGAACGGCAATCTGACGGTTACGTCGGGCGCTTTTCAGGGGACGTTTCAAGGCGGAACTGCCGATGGCTTCATTGCCAAATTCAGTCCGAGCTTTGCCCAAACGATAGGCGTCTTTCGGCCTGCACTCACCGATTTTTTTCTGCGCAATTCCAATACGACGGGCGCGGCTGACCAAACGGTGAACTTTAATTTTGTCTCCGACGCGATTCCTGTGGCAGGCGATTGGGATGGTGACGGCGATGATGACACAGGCTTCTTTCGCCCTTCGGTCGGACAGTTCACGCTGATCTTGCGGCCTGGCGTGCCTGGTTGCGGCGTGCCGCAATGTCAGGCGATTACCCGAACGATTGTGTTCGGTCAGTCGAATGATTTGCCGATAGCAGGCGACTGGAACGGCGACGGGATTGATACGCCCGGCGTCTTTCGTGCAGGACTGTTTGTCGTGACGAATGGCATCAACGGTCAAAACGTCAACGGCTCTGCGCCACCGGCGGATGCGACGTTTGCTTTCGGTGTCACGGGCGACTTGCCGGTGGCGGGTGATTGGGACGGCGACGGATTCGACACGGTCGGCATTTTTCCTCTCGGAAGCTGGTTGTTCACCAATCGCCTGGCAGATTTCAATCCGCTCGAAGCCTTTCAGGTAGGGTTTTTCGGTGCATCAGATGATCTGCCCGTCGCAGGCGATTGGAACGGCGACGGCGCAGACACGTTCGGCATATTCAAGAACGGCGTGTTTACGCTGACGAATCGCTTTCAGAGCTTCAAAGCCAGCGAAGCCTTCACCGTGAATTTCGGCCAAGCCGGTGACCTGCCCGTCGCAGGCAATTGGGACGGCAAACCTTAGCGGTGATTAAAACAAGCGTAACTGACGCTCTGACACGGCGGGCTGTTGCGGTGAGGTTCGGCGGCGGCTGCCGTGTTTGGCGAATACGTGAGCGACTTCTTTTTTCAGATCAGGATTGCGGCGAAAGGCGGCGATGCGTTGGCGCGCGCGGGTGACGGCTTCGTCGTGATTGACGACGGGCGCGGGATAATCTTTACCGATCACGCAACCGAGCGCGGCTTGCTGTGCCGACGGCAACAGCCACGGCGCGTGAATGAATGAAGTCGGTACGCGTTCGAGTTCAGGCAGCCAGCGGCGAATAAACGTGCCTTGCGGGTCGTGATCCTGCCCTTGCTTGATAGGGTTGTATAAACGAATCGTCGCGTGACCCGCCGTGCCCGCTTGCATCTGCATTTGCGAGTAATGAATGCCTGGCTCGTAATCAAGAAACTGCCGCGCCAGAAACAACGATGGTTCGCGCCAGTGCAGCCACAAGTCGTAAGCCGCAAACGCCACCAGCATCGAACGCATTCTGAAATTCAACCAGCCCGTCGCGCGCAGGCTGCGCATACAGGCGTCAATCATCGGATAGCCCGTTGCGCCCGCGCACCACGCGGCGAATTTCG
>JANNUY010000036.1:0-5438 GCA_031414155.1 Acidobacteriota bacterium | reverse complement strand
CGGCTGCCGCAGCATTCTTTGACTTTGGTATCTATGTCTTGGCAATCGCTGCCGTAAAGCAATTTGTTCTGGTGGCGCGTGAGGAAGCCGCGCGCGAAATCTTCGTCTCGCAGTAAGGCCTTTAAGCCGGAACCTGCCGATAAATCGCCGAATAAATTCGGATAATCAGTCAACCATTTATCACTTAATCCGCCGGGCGTGATTTTGCCGGTCGGATAAAGATCGTTTGAGTCATCCAGCTTGCCGATGTTGCCCCACCAAGTTTGTGCGTGCGCAATAAAAATAACTTGCGGATATTTCTCAAGCATCCGGTAAAACCGCTCAAAGCCTGTGTTGTATCTGCCATGCTGAAAGTGCATCAGCACGGGTACGCGATAATCTTTCGCCAGGTCGGCGATCATACGCATAGGCGGCGAATCGCACTCGACCGGGAATTTTTGTTCGCCAATGCCAATGGCTCCGGCCTTGAGATATTTTTCGATGATGGTTTTGGCTTCGGGCAGGTCGGGCACTTCGTTGGCAAAGAAGGCGAACTTGTCAGGATGCCGTTTAGCCAGCGCCAATACAGAGTCATTGCCGTAACAGTTGGCGTCGAGTCCGAGTTGCGAACCGGCAGGCAATAAAATGGTTTTAGTTACTCTGAGATTAGCTTGGTGCGCGATGAGTCCAGCGTCGCTACGGTTCCAATAATTGGTATGTTGGTGAATATCAAAAACACGCTGCGGTTTAGGAATGGCTAACGCGCAAGCCGCGTACATTAAAAAGCAGCGTCGTGAATACATAGTCGTCCTCACTCTTTGTTTAACAACAAATCAATGGTGGCTTTGAGCCGCGCGAATTCCAGCGGTTTAGTCAGGTAATCGTTGGCGCCTGCTTGGCGCGCGCGTTGTTGAAAGTCTTCGTCATCATAAGCTGAAACGACGATGATGGGTTGAGTAAAGTTTTGGGCACGCAATTCAGCGACGACCTCAAAGCCATCCATTTCAGGCAGGGAAATATCGGTCAAAACTAAATCAGGATGTTCAGTTAGAGCGGTTTGAACCGCCGCGCGTCCGTCAGCGGCTTCGAGGCAAACGAAACCGGAAAGTTGCAACATCAGGCGCAAGGCTTCGCGGTTTTCGGGATCGTCTTCTGCGATGAGGATGCGTGCGGACATAACTTATGCAAGTTGAAATTCGGCGACCACAGGCGCGTGGTCAGAAGGGCGTTCGAGTGAGCGCGGCGCGGTGTCAATATGACAGTCGGTGCTTAAATCATTCAGACTCGCCGTAGCTAGCCAGTAATCAATTCTCAAACCGTGATTACGGCGAAAGCCGCCGCCACGATAGTCCCACCACGAAAATTGTCCGGCTTCTTTATGATGGCGGCGGAATAAATCCTGTAAGCCCCAATCAGTCAATCGTTGCAAGGCGTCGCGTTCGGGTTGGCTGCAAAGAATTTGCCCGTACCAGGCGATGGGGTCGTGTACGTCGGCGTCAGCAGGCGCGATGTTAAAATCTCCGCCGATAACTAACTTCTGACCTGGATCGCAATGGTTGGTGAAATAATCGTGAAGCTGGTTGAGCCAGTTTAATTTGTAAGCATATTTCTCGCTGCCTACCTCTGAGCCATTCGGGACGTATACGTCAATGATGCGTATGTTATTCACTGTCGCCGCTAGCAAGCGGCGTTGGGCATCGGGCGCATCGCCGGGGAAGCCTTTTTGTACGTCACTAATCGGATGCAGCGAGAGAATTGCTACGCCGTTATAAGTAGGTTGACCGAAGGTAACTACCTCATAACCTAACTCAGTGAAAGCGGCGGTCGGAAATTTTTCGTCAATGCATTTAATTTCTTGCAGGCAGATTACGTCAGGGCGGTGATCTTTTACCCATTGCACGACGAGCGGCAAGCGTGCCGCAATTGAATTAACGTTCCAGGTAACTATTTTCATATTTATTATTCAGTTACAGGCGGATGCAGGCGAGCAATCAAGGTATCATAAATGTTGACGCCAATGACGCCGCCGATCAGCGGCCCTACGATGGGAACCCAAAAATAATAGTTATTCGCGGTGAATACGCCGCCGCCCCAGCCCGCCAGCGCGGTGAAAAGGCGCGGTCCAAAATCGCGCGCGGGGTTAATTGCATAACCAGCATTTAAGCCATAACTCATTCCAATCACCATAACTAAGAATCCCACTAGCACCGGGCCTAAGTTACCCGTGGGAGCCGTGTTGCGGCTGTCGCCAAGGGCGCGAATCACCAGCAATAACATCGCCGTGCCAACTATCTGGTCAATTAGCCCTCCGAAAATAGAAAGATAAGGCGCGGGGTAAGTCGCAAAAATTCCCGCCGTGCCTTTGGCTCCCGCAATTTGCCGAATGCCGCCATCAAAAGCGTTGAAGGCTTCGCGGTAAACCAGTGCTGTCGAAGCCGCCCCGCAAAAAGCGCCGAGTATTTGGGCGGCAAAATAAGGCAACACTTTGCTCCACGGTAACTCGCCTTTGGTGGCGAGCGCGAAAGTAACCGCCGGGTTTAAATGCGCGCCACTCACACCGCCCGCGATATAAACGCCCATCGTGACGGCGAAGCCCCAGGCGATATTGATCGAAATATATTCGCCGTTGTTCTTTTCCCCTAAGACAACTTGCGCTACGACGGCGCTGCCTAGGGCGAGTAACACAAAAGTACCTAAAAATTCAGCCAGGAATTCGCGTTGTAAAGAGTTTCGGTTCATAGTTAGCTAGTAGATGGTTTATGGTTTAACTACGGCTTGCAATTGATCAAGCGCGACGACGCCCGTGCGCGCACTGACCAGCGTTTTTACTTCGAACTTGTGTTTTGCCAGTGCGTCCAGCACGGCGCGCGTGAACGCTCCGCCGACCGGCAAGGCTTCGCCGACGAAAAAGAGTTTTTCCTCTTTGAGATATAAACCCAGCATGCCAGCGGCGTGTTGGTTGGGAATTGCGATAGCGGTAATCGTGCGCGGCCCCAAAGTAAAGCTACGTTCGTCATCAATCGAAAGAAATTGCAGCTTATTTTTGCTTTTACTCAAAGCATCATCATGGTTGGTTGCGGCGGCATATTTTTCGAATAAATCTTTATAGCTCGCTGAGGCCGCCACGCGCGCGCCTTCGGCGATGTAAGTGCGCAAGCCCGCTATCGTGTCGTAATGCCAATGCGTAACGCCCACGGCGGCGAGTTGTTTGTTCGGAATTAATTCCTTTACCTGCGCGATAACCTGTTTAGAGCGCGCTTCCCCCGTCGGCGCTTCAACGACAAAAGCATATTCGCCCATCGCCACGGCCAGCGAATTTATGTTGCCGCGCAACAGGAAAACGCCATCGCCCAGTTTGTCGGCTTTGGGCGGCACGGGCGTGGCGTTGGCGGCTTCGCGGTCACGGGCGACGCGGGCCATACCTTCCGCTTTTTCTTTTTCGTGTTCGGTGAACCAATTGCCTTCAGGTTGATTGACGACAACGAGTTGGTCTTCGATCAGCCAGTTACTCGTGGCATTTTGGGTGTTAAGGCTTTCGGTACGTAAAGGTAACTTAAGGCCGTCGAATTCTTTCCATTTGCTGTAACGGTATTCCAGCGTGACCTTACCGCGCGCCAGCGCAATAACATCCGATTCGACTTTGGCTAACAAGCCAGTAACTTGATTAACATAAAACCTTATCTCGCGGCTCAAATCATTGAAAGCGATAACAGCGTGCGGTTGATCGTGCCAGCGTTGATCGGGCAGGCGGCGTAACTCGTTGCGTTTTTCGAGCGCCGTCAGCAGAGGGCCGGGGAAGGTTTGATGGCGGTTGCGATGTTGATAAAGGTCTATGACGGCTGCGCCAAGGTGGGTGCGGCGGTCGCCGGAAAGATTCACGCCCCAAGTCGGCGTCGTGATATTGGCGTAACTCGTCCCGTCCAACTTGCGTAACCAGTATCGTTTTCCTTCGACAAAATTTACCCAAGTTTCGGTGATGAAGCTCTCGCGGGGCAGGCGCGCGAAATCTTCGTTGAGACTCGGTTGATAACTCTGCCCGATTTCCTGCCGCGTGTTGACCGATTCGACATAAAGCGTTTTGAGGGATTGCAATTTCTCAAGCCCGCCGACAGCGTTCACGGCTTGATTGAGAACGTCGGTCGCCGATTTATCTGGTTGCGCCTTGACCTGCCACGCGAACAGACAAAGGCACAGCAAACCAAGAATGCCTTGACGGACGTGCATAAAAACTCCCGCGAGCGAAACGGTGGCTCGCCTGATGTTCGTTAATGATGTGATTGGAACTAATCAGGAACGGCACGCATCATAGTGAGCGCCTTATGATTTCGCAATGCTTCAAATAGTTAAGCGGACGACGCGAATGCGGCGAATCGGTAAGGGGCAAAAACTTTTATTCACATAGCTTTTACTTACTTGATGGAGTCGGTTCCAACATAGGGCACCAACGCCTCCGGCACTTGCACTGAGCCATCTTCCTGCTGATAGTTCTCTAAAATCGCCAGCCACGTCCGGCCTACGGCCAAGCCTGAGCCGTTCAGCGTATGCACAAATTCAGATTTTGATTTGCCTTCGCGTTTGAAACGGATTTGGGCGCGGCGCGCTTGAAAGGCTTCGCAGTTGGAGCAAGACGAAATCTCGCGGTAGGTGTTTTGGCTAGGCAGCCAGACTTCGATGTCGTAAGTCTTCGCGGCAGAAAAGCCCATGTCGCCCGTCGAAAGCGCCATCGTGCGATAGGGTAGTTCGAGCAGTTGCAAAACTTTTTCGGCATTCGCCGTCAACTTTTCGAGTTCGTCGTAAGAATCTTCGGGCTTGGCGAATTTTACGAGTTCGACTTTGTCGAATTGATGCTGGCGAATCAGGCCGCGCACGTCGCGTCCGTAACTACCTGCTTCGGAACGGAAGCAGGGCGTATAAGCCGTGTAATAAATGGGCAAATCTTTTTCTTCGAGAATCTCGTCGCGGTGCAAGTTGGTCAGCGGAACTTCAGCCGTAGGAACCAAATAATAATCGCGCTCAAAACGTACCTTAAATAAATCCTGCTCGAATTTCGGTAACTGCCCTGTGCCGAACAGCGAATCGGTGTTGACCATAAACGGCGGCAGCATTTCGGTGTAGCCATGTTCGCGCGTATGCAGGTCGAGCATGAAAGCGATCAGCGCGCGTTCGAGTTTCGCGCCCCAGCCTTTCAGTACGGAGAAGCGCGCGCCGGTGACTTTGGCGGCGCGTTCGGTGTCGAGAATGTTGAGCGCGTGGCCGAGGTCTACGTGATCTTTGGGCGTGAAGCTGAAAGTGCGCGGCGTACCCCAGCGGCGGACTTCGTGATTGGCGGCTTCGTCTTTGCCGACGGGAACGGATTCATGCGGCAGGTTGGGTACGCGGGTGAGAATGTCGTTGAAGCCTTCTTCCAACGCCGCAAGCTTGGTTTCGTACTCTTTGATTTGCTCGCCGATTTGGCGCGA
>JANNUY010000035.1:0-5958 GCA_031414155.1 Acidobacteriota bacterium | reverse complement strand
CATGCCAGCATCTTGCGGCGTGAGCTTGAACATCTCGGTCAAAAAGATCGGCAGGTAAATGCCCATCGCTACGAAACCGCCGAAGGTGAGGACGTAATACAGGCTCAAGACCCAACTCATGCGTTCGCGCAACGGAGCCATCATCTCGCTGAGGCTTTTGGCGGGTGCGCGGCGCGGCGCGTTTTCAGCTTTCCATAAAAACAACAGCAACCAGACAATCAGCAGGACGCCGAAAATCCAGAAGCCCCAGCGGATGCCGAATGCGCCCGCTACGAGCGGCGCGAACATCGCGGCAAGCGATTGTCCGCCCGTGCCGATGCCGTAAAGGCCGAGCGCAGTGCCCTGTTTGTCGGGCGGATACCAGCCGCTGACGAAGCTGACGCCGACCGAAAAAACCGCCAGCGCAATGCCGATGAAAAAGCCGCAGAGGATGAGTTGCGAATAGTCGTTGACCAGGCCCATCAAAAACGCAGGCACAATCGAGCAGAGCATCACGATGGTGAAAATCAAACGTCCGCCGTAACGATCCGTCAGCATGCCCAGTGGAATCCGTCCGAGCGAACCGAGCAGGACGGGTACGGCGATGGCGATGCTGACTTGCATGGCGTTGAGGCCGAGGCTCTTTTTGAGCAGCGGCATCAGCGCTGAAACCGAACCGAAGACGGCGAAGCAGATCGCAAACGCGCCGGTTGCCAAGACCAATTGCGTAGTGTTGCCAGTGGGCGGATTCAAGGGTGCGGATTTTTCCATAGGTCACCTCTTTTCGATGTCGTAAAGATTTTTGAGCAAGCCCAGGTTAAGCGCGAAGCAACTCAGGCTCACGAAGGCTGCGGGCCAGATCACCGACGCATCGCCGCCCAGATAGGCGTTCATCGTTGCGGTGAGCAACCAGAGTTGCAGCACGACCAGCACGACGATGAAACAAAGCATGCCGTAAATGATCGTCAGTCGTTGGTCGCGCGAGAAAGTTCGTTTCATGTGTTTTGCTCCGCGACGCCTGTTGCATAGAGCGTGCCATTGATGATTTCGAGTGTGATGCGCGGCAGCGGACGGCGCGGCGGGCCTTGCGTGGGCTGCCCCGTTTCCAGATCGAATGCGCCGTTATGGCAAGGACAGTGAAAACGTTTCTGCTCGAATTGCGGTACGACCGCGCACGAGAGGTGCGTACATTTCTGGCTGAAGGCGGCGAAGCGCTGTTCGCCGGTGCGCACAATGATGCACGAGTCGTGTTGCGCCGGATAATCGAAAGTCAACGATTGCCCTACGGCAAGTTGATCGAGCCGCGCAATCGCGTGCAGCGGCAGCTTACCGCGCCGCGTGCGCAGGAAGTTTTGCGCTACGATCCAAAACTGACCGACGGTGAAAGCAAAGCTCGTCAGCACCATGAACTTCGTGAAATCGCGCCGCGCAACGTAATGATCCTGCCCCCAATCAATCGGGAAATCCTGCCGCCAGCGTGGTTGTTGTTCGGGCGACCGGCCGTCGGGCGGGAGGGTGATTTGTTCGCGATTCGTCATGCTTCCTCACTTCTCAGAACGAAAATAAGCGGGCAGATTCGTTTTCGTCGCCCGCAGGATTTCCAGTACTGCTTGCCGTTCAGCAGCCGGAATCGTCAGCAATGCTTTGTCTTGAGTTTGCCCGGTCAAGGCGCGCCACAACTGCCGGTAAACTTGCTCAAGCGCCGGTGGCGGCAGCGCGTCGAACGCCTCGGAATAAATCAGATAGCTGCATGGGTAACGAAACAACTTGGTCCGCAAATCCAGTTCGCGCAATGAACGTCCCTGTTTATCGCGTGGGCCGGTGGCGGCGAATTCTTTGGCGAAGTCCGTCGTGCCGCGAATGGGCGTTGACCAACGCGCTTCGCCGGCGAACAGCAAATAGCGCAGCAAGTCACGAACCGCTCCGTCAATGCGCCGCCGCGTGCCGTCCGACATTTCTTCATTCGGCTGCTGCAAGGCTTCATTGATGACTTGCTGGTGGTGCAAGGCCAGTCGCGTTTCGTAATTGAGCTTCGTGATGAAATTGTGCATCTGCGTCTGATGTTCCAGCACCAGCAGCGCCCCGATGTCGCTGTGCGCGGAGAGATACGCCGCCGGGAAGAATTGCTTCTCCAAACTGGTCAGATTCCCGCCGGTCAGTTGTTCAGGCTTGTCGGGCTGGCTGTCTTCATGGAAGAGCAGGTTGCCGGCGTGCCGTGCCGCGCCGTGCGTGCCGGTGACATACCAACCGCCCCAGCGCTGCGGCAGCGGGCTGCTGTGGTTGGTGATATGCGAGCCGAGCGGCGCAATCGGATAGCCGCGTTCGTCGGGATACACCGAGCGCACGACAAAGCCCGGCACGTTGCGCGTGGCGTTCGATTGATGGCATTGCAAACATTCGTCATTGCGCACGAAACGCGGCTGACTGGTCTGGTTTTGTTCCAGCATGTAAAAGACGCCGCCTAGTTGCGGATCAACCGCTGCCACTTCCAGCACGTCGCCGCCGCGCACCCAGCCGACATAGACTTCGTCGTTGAAAAAGATCGCGCGCGGATTGCGCGGCGTGATGCGGTGTAATTGGAAACTGGTTTTGGAAAAGACCAGCCCTTGCGAAGACACCGGCAGATTCAAATGCTTCAACACCGAGGCCAGGTAACCGTTGTCTGCTGAAAACTCCAACTTGACCGCGCCGCTGTTGATTTGCCGTTGCAAGCGCGCAACGGCGTCGTTGCCACCTGCTTTGCGATAACCGAGTACTTCGTTTTGTTGAAAGATGTCTTGCCGCTTGGCTGCGGCGGATGACCATAGCAGCGACACACCAGCCGCCCATCCCAACGCCAAAATGATTTTGCTGATGCTTCTGTTCATTGCTGCTGCTCAATCTCAAGAATGTTGAAGGTGATCTCTTTGCCGCTGGCGGCAGCGCTCATCGCCGCCGTCACGTCTAGGTATTCGGCCTTGCCGGTGCGCGGCATCATCATACTAACTTTGGTCGTGATGGTTTGCGCGCCGAATTGAAACTGATTGACCGGCGTCGAACGCGGGCGCAGTTGTTCGATCTGTTCGCGCGTGCCGTAAAACAGCGCTTGGCTGGGGCAGACCGTCGCGCACATCGGTTTTTTGCCAACCGACGTGCGGTCGTAGCACATATCGCATTTCATCATCAGCTTGAGTTCGGCTTTGACTTCGGGCACGCCGAAGGGGCAGGCCAGCACGCAATTGCCGCAGGCGATGCAACGCGGTTTGCGCGCCGATTGCACGACGCCGTCTTCGGTGCGTTTGATCGCGTCGGCGGGGCAGACTTCAGCGCATGTCGGCTGATCGCAATGCATGCAGATGACTGGCGCGGTTTGCACCGAATGCGCACGGTCAACGTATTCGAGATGAATCATCGAATGCCCTTTGTACGTGTCGCATTCGCTGCACGCTTGCACGCACGACTGACAGCCGATGCAGCGATTGGGGTCAATGAAAAATTCCATAAGCGGTTGCCAGTTGTCAGTTGTCGGTTGTCGGTTGTTCGCTCTTGCGCAGGCGCACCGCGCAGACCTTGTATTCAGGTATTTTCGAAATCGGGTCTTGCGCGGCGATGGTTAGTTGATTGGCGCTCTTGCGTCCCGGCCAGTGATAGGGGATGAAAACCGTGTCGGGGCGAATCGTGGTGACGACGTGCGCGGGCAAGGTAATTGTACCCCGCCGCGATTCTGCCGTGACTTGATCGCCGTCTTTGATGCCGAGCTTTTCGGCCAGTTGCGGATGCAGTTCGAGCAGCGGTTCGGGGTATTGATTGACCAGCGGGCCGATGCGGCGCGTTTGCGTACCCGACAAAAACTGGCTGACGACGCGGCCTGTGGTCAGGATGATCGGATATTCGTCGTCGGTGTCTTCGGCGGGCGGTGTATAAGGCGCGACGTTGAAACGCGCTTTGCCGTCGGGGAAATAAAACGGCCCCGCGCCTTTCGCTATCGGATTCCACGAGCCGGGTTCAAACAAGCGCGGCGTGCCGGTGTGTTCATCAGAAGGGCACGGCCAAAAGACGCCGCCTTGCCGTTCGACCTTTTCATAGGTGATGCCGCTGTAATCGGCGATGCCGCCTTTCGATGCGATGCGCAACTCATCCAGAATTTCGCGCGGCTCGGTGAAGGTGAAACCGCGTTCACGCCCCAATGCTTTGGCTATGTCTTGAATGATGCGCCAGTCCTGTTTGGCTTCGCCGGGCGGATCAATGGCTTTGTTGATCTTGATGACGCGGCCTTCGATTTGGGTGACGATGCCTTCGTCTTCTTCGTGCAACGAGCCGGGCAACACTATGTCGGCGTGATGCGCCGATTCGTTGAGGAAGAAATCAATCACGCCGTAAAACTCCAGCTTGTCGAGCATGCGTTTAACGAACGCGTTGTCAGGCAGCGAAACGGCGGGATTGAAACAGAGCGAGAGCAAGCCCTTGATTTCGCCGCGCTCAATCTTGCGGAAGATTTCATAAGCGTCTACGCCCGCGCCCGGCAGTTCTTTTTCGTCAATGCCCCACACGTCGGCGATATAAGCGCGATGTTCGGGATTCGTGATGTCGCGCGCGCCGGGCAATTGATCGCACTTCTGTCCGTGTTCGCGTCCGCCCTGCCCGTTGCCCTGCCCCGTAATCGTCGCGTAGCCACACCCCGCGCGCCCGATGCGCCCCGACGCCAACACGATATTGATCGCGCCCAACACGTTCTGTACGCCGTGCGAGTGATGCTCGATGCCGCGCGCGTGCAGCAGGAAGGATGACTTCGCCGCGCCCCACATTTCAGCCGCTTGCTGAATCGCGCGTTCGGTGATGCCGGTGACTTCGGCGGTGCGGCGCGGAGTCCAGTCTTTGACGTGCGCGGCAACGGCTTCAAAGCCCGTGGTGTGCTGGTTGATGAATTCGTGATCGAGCCAATCGTGTTCGATCATCAAATGCAGGATGCCGTTGAACAGGGCGATGTCGCGGCCCGGTTTGACCGGCAAAAACAAATCGCAGGTGCGCGCGATGGGCGTGATGCGCGGGTCTACGACAATGATTTTCGCGCCGTATTCACGGGCTTGCCAGACATAGTTGGTCGTGATGGGCGCGCACTCGGCTACGTTTGCGCCGCTGATCCAAATGACTTCTGAGGTGAGCATGTCCGCCCACGGATTGGCCGCGCGATCAATGCCGAAAGCCTTCTTGTTGCCCGCCGCCGCGCTGACCATGCAAAGCCGTCCGTTGTAATCAATGTTCGCTGTCTTCAAAGCAACGCGGGCGAACTTGCCCATCAGGTAAGCTTTCTCAGTCGTTAAGCTCGCGCCGCTCAGCATGGCAAATGAGTCATTGCCATAAGCCGCTTGAATACGCTGGATTTCAGCGGCAGTGCGCTGGATGGCTTGATCGTAGCCAAGCGCGCGAAAGCCGCCCGATGCTGTGTCATCGCGTTCAAGCGCGGTCGTCAAACGGTCGGGATGCGCGCCCTGCAAATAACGCTTCACGCCTTTGGGGCAAAGCATCCCATTGCTGAACGGCGCGTCTTCCCACGGCTCAAAACCGATGACCTGATTGTCTTTGACCTTGAGTTGTATGCCGCACTGCTGTCCGCAAAAACAGCAATGCGTCTTAACCAACTTGTCTGGCTCGACGCCGGTTTCGAGCCGCACGCCGGTGTTGAAATTCAGGTGCGGGCCGAAGTGATCGTTAATGGTGATGAGTTGTTTGGGTAAGGTAGCCATAAGGTTTATGCCTGCCACACGCGGCCTTGCGCCAGCGCCAGCAACGCGCGACGGCAACGCGGACAAATGCGTTGGTAATCCTCCGCTCCATTCGCCATTTCGTAACGAAAGCCGAGTTGCCGTTCGACCGCGATCAAATCGTCCACTTGCATTTGTGGCGCGTAAGGTTGCTGACAGCGGCGGCAATGCGCCTGGGCTTCGCGCGCGCCGACATCCTGATAAAAGCTCACACCCAGTTGCGCCGGACGCTGAAAGA
>JANNUY010000034.1:0-3976 GCA_031414155.1 Acidobacteriota bacterium | reverse complement strand
GAAGGTGGACTTTTCGGCATGGGCCGATCCCGATGCGTTGCGGCGCGAACGCGAAGTGATCAATCAAATCCGTCAGGTCGAAACTCAGCGTACGCAAGCTCTCGAAGCGCGTATGCCTGATGCGCAACTCGCCAAACTCAATCAGCAGGCTGACGCGCTGACCGCGCAATATCAAAAGCTGCAAAAAGAACTCTTCGACAATCATCCGCGCTACGCCTTGCTGGCGCGTCCGAAGGCGTTGAACTTCAGCGAGATTCAAACCTTGCTTGACGAAGACACGGCGTTGCTTGAATACGCGCTGGGCACCGAAAGCAGCACCGCTTGGTACATCACCAAAAACGAAGCGAAGAGTTACACGTTAGGGCGGGGAGCAGTGATTGAAGAGCTGGCCCAGCGACTGGCGCAGGCTTCGGCGCAACCTGCCACCAACACTGAGCCGATGTTGCGCGAATTGAGCAAGCTCATCATCACGCCGCTGGCAACGCAATTTAAGGTCAAGAAACTCTGGATCGTGCCGGACGGCGCGTTGCATTACGTGCCGTTCGCGGCGCTGTATGAAGACAAAACCCAAGCCCTGTCGTTCCGCCGCGAGATCGCCTATCTGCCTTCGTCATATGCGCTGGCGTTCTTGCGCGATACGCCGCCGCCCAAACGCACCGAAGGCCGTGATCTCGCAGTCGTCTCTGACCCCGTATTGCAAACCAGCGACGCGCGCATCCCCGCCGCCGTCCGTGGCAAGGAAAAAGACGTTTACCCCGAAGCCCTCGCGCAGATGGTGAACGACCCGGCGCTGGCTGATTACGCGAAACGTGCCTTGACGCGCCGCAGCATGCGGTTGAACTGGGACGAGCTTTATAAAGGGCTGATGTTCAAGGCGTATGATTTCAACGCAACGCGCGCGAACTTGCAGGCCGGGCATTACAGTGACTTTTATGCGTTGCATCTCGACGTACCGGTTTTTATCAACGCGCAACGGCCTGAGCTTTCGGGCTTCGCGCTGTCGCTGGTCAACGCCGAAGGCCAAGCCCAACCCGGTTTCGTCTCGCTGGCCGACCTCTATCAACTTAATCTCAACGCTCAACTCATCACGCTGCCCTCCGCGCGCACGGCGCTCGGCAATCCCGCGCGCAGCGAAGGCATCGTCGCCCTCACGCGCGGCATGATGTATGCCGGTGTGCGTAACGTGATGACCAGCCTCTGGGAAGTTGACCGCGAAGCAACGCGCGAATTTATGCGGTTGTTTTATGAAAACCTGTTCACGAAAAAGCAGACGCCGACGGCGGCCTTGCATTCCGCGCAAATCGTGATGCGTACGAACAAACGTTGGGGCGCGCCACATTATTGGGCGGGTTACGTGGTCGAAGGCATTGGCAGGTAGCGCAAACGTAGCGCGGACTTCAGTCTGCGCTATGTCGTGTTTGCATCTTGAACCTGCTGCGGCATAATGCGCGCCGTTTTAGCAATTCCCTTCCGGCGGAAACACCGCCATTCAGAAATTGAACAATCAATGAGCGAACGAAGCAGCCAAGGCTGACACGTAACCCGTGTAAGCCGCCGCGCTTTCGTGTCGCCCAACTTTGCCCAACTAACTTTTGCCCAAAACTTTTGGAGGATTTGATATGAAGCAACCCATCAACCAAGGCAGGCTGTTCCTCGCCAGTTGTCTCTCGCTCGTCGTGACCGCGATGATTTTCGCGTTGCGCGGCAACGTCGAAGACCTCGTCACTGGCGACAGTTCGCTGCCGGGCTTTTTCGATCCGGCGACGAAAGGTGCGCAATACGGCTGGATTTCGACGATGGCCTTTTTCGGCTTTGCGGCTTCGATTCTGGTAGCGTCGCCGATGCTCGATAACCTCGGCATGCGCAACCTGCTTTATCTGGCGTTTGCGCTGCACATTCTCGGCGTCATCGGATTCATTCTCGCGCCGAGCTATAGGTTGATGACTTACGCGATGTTGCTCGCCGGATTCGGCAACGGACTCGTCGAAGCCGTGATCAATCCGCTGATCGCTACGATCTATCCGAATGAAAAGACGCACAAGCTGAACGTCTTGCATGCCTGGTGGCCGGGCGGACTCATCATCGGCGGATTGCTGGGTTATTTCATGAGCCAGGCGAACGTGAGTTGGAAAGTGCAGATGGGCATCGTGCTGATTCCGACAATCATTTACGGCATCTTGATTTTCGGGCAGGAATTCCCGCTCACCGAACGTGCGGCGGCAGGCATCTCGACGGGCGACATGTTTAAGACCGCGACGAATCCGCAATTTTTGTTGCTGATGTTTTGCATGATGATTACGGCCTCGATTGAACTCGCGCCCGGTCAAATGGTGGATTCCGTGCTGAAAAATCTCGCCAATATGAAAGGCATTTTGATTTTGGTTTACGGCTCGGCGCTGATGTTCATCTTGCGCTATTTTGCCGGCACGCTCGCACATCTGCTTTCGCCGATTGGCATGATGTTCGCTTCGGTCATTCTGGCCGCCGTCGGTTTATTCCTGCTGTCAGGCGTCACTGGCACGGGGGGAGCTTTCGTCGCTGCTACCGTGTTTTATGTCGGTGTATGTTTTATGTGGCCGACGATGTTGGGCATCACGTCTGAGCGATTTCCGCAAGGCGGAGCTTTCACGATGGGCTTAATGGGCTTCGTCGGACAATTTGCCCTCGGGCTGGTTATCTTCAAAATGGGCGGCCTTCGTGACACGCTCAAAGCGCAAGCTGGCTGGACTGAAACGGCGAGCGAGGCCACCAAAAAAGCAGCACAAGCGGCAGCAGACGGAGCCGCTTTCCGCTATGTCGCACTGCTCGCCATCGTTCCCGCCATTGTCTTCGGCCTCTGGTGGCTGAAAGACCGCGCGGCGGGCGGATATAAAGCCGTGAAGTTGAGCGAATCCTAAAACCAAAGTGCTGAGTGCTGAGTTCCGAGTGCTGAGTGAAATCAGCTTTCGAACTCAGCACTTTTAACTCAGCACTCGGCACTTGCTAGCCGCCGATGATGCCTGCCACGCCGCAATTCAGGCAGCGATACAACGTCCCCGCGCGTTCGGGGTAAACCTGAATGCGCGCCTGCCCGCAAACGTGTTCAGCCGCAATCTCGAACAAGGTGTAATACTGGTCGTCGCTCAGATCGAGCAGCGCCTCGAAGATGGCTTGCTCGGCGTTGGTGTTGCGATCTATCGCTTCAAAAAATTCGCGCTCCGTCTCGGTTAGTTCGTTTGCTTCGTTAGTCATTGTTCAAATCCTTTTTGTCTGTATGGAAAAACCGCAACTCCCAAAACTGATTGTTTTCGATTTAGGCGGCGTGTTGATTGATTGGAATCCGCGTTATCTCTATCGCCAGCTTTTCACCGACGAAGCCGCGATGGAGCAGTTCCTCTCTGAGGTTTGCACGCCCGACTGGAACGCGCAACAAGACGGCACACGTACTTTTGCCGAGGGCATCGCCTTGCTCGTCGCGCAACATCCCGAACAACGCGCGTTGATCGAAGCCTATTTCACGCGCTGGCCTGAGATGGTCAGCGGTGCTGTTGAAGGAACAGTGCAAATCTTGCGCGAAGTCATCGCCGCGCGTCATCGCGTTTGCGCCCTCAGCAACTGGTCGCGCGAAACTTATCCGCACGCCGAAAAGCGTTTCGACTTCCTGCACTGGTTCGAGTTCGTAGCCCTGTCAGGCCGACTGGGATTTATGAAACCTGACCGCCAGATTTTCGATTACGTCACTGAAAAATCTGGTATTGCTGCGGCACAGTGCCTATTCATTGACGACGCGCCCATCAATGTAAAGGCCGCGCGCGACTTGGGCTGGCAGGCCATTCATTTCACTTCGCCCGCAGCCTTGCGCGCTGAACTGGCGCAACGCAGCTTGTTAGGCTAACACTCGCCGAAACCATTTCACCGTCTCAGCCATCGCCGCATCCGTACATTCCGGGTCGTGCGTAGCGCGGTCTTCGCGGACGAAACCGTGCGCGGCTTCATA
>JANNUY010000033.1:0-2384 GCA_031414155.1 Acidobacteriota bacterium | reverse complement strand
CGCGTGCTGCTCAAAGGGCAAGATGATGTTGCAACCAATCGAAGTTCCGCCCGCTTCTTTCGCGCCGCGATTGGCGGCTTCCATCACGCCCGGGCCGCCGCCGGTCATCACCGTCCAGCCTTGATGCGCGAGCGCGCTGCCGACCTTGCGGGCCAGTTGGTAATAAGGATGGTCTTCCTTAAACCGCGCCGAACCGAACACCGTGATGCACGGGCCGACGAAATGCATCGTGCGAAATCCCATCAAAAATTCTTTGATGATGCGAAATAGCATCCAGAACTCTGACTTGCGCGAATGCGGGCCCTCGAGAAAGTAACGCTCCGATTGGCTCGCGGCTTGTTGTTGCGGGGTCTCTTCGGCAGGCTCAATGACAGGTATAGGCATTCGTTTTCCACTCTTTCTATTTCGGCTTGCTTCTTTTTCATCTGGCTTTTCGTCTGGCTCAACGAGTTGCCGCTGCTAAAAAACTCAGGCGCCGAATGCCTGAGGCCAGTGTGAATAGTTCCAGAGCGGCGTCTCTCTTACCATCTATGGCTTGCTAACGCTACTCTCAAAGGCGCTCAGGGTTGTAAAGCCTTCTGCCATCTTTACAATGCCTTTCAGCCGATGCCAGCGCATCGCACCATCTCAAAACAAAGGTAGCAAAAACTCACATTATGTTTGCCGTCATTATGGCCGGCGGTTCCGGCACGCGGTTTTGGCCTGCCAGCCGTCCGCATATGCCCAAGCAGTTTCTCAAAATCACCAGTGACCGCACGATGCTCGAAGAAACGCTGGCGCGCGTGGCGCTGTTCACTACGCTCGAACGCACCAGCGTCGTCGTAGGCCAAATCCACGCCGACATCACTGCGCAATTGCTCGCGGGTACGCCCGTGCAAGCGATCATCGAACCCACTGGACGCAATACGTCGGCGTGCATCGGACTGGCTGCGTTGTTGCTGAAACAGCGCGACCCAAAGGCTGCAATGGCTGTGCTGCCCGCCGATGCCTTCATCGCCGACGTGAATGCTTTTGCGGCTTCGATGAAAGCCGCTGGCGAAATCGCGCAGACCGGAGCCATCGTCACACTTGGCATTCAACCCAATCGCCCTGAGACGGGCTATGGATATTTACAAGCGGGCGACAAACAAGGCACGGCGCAAGACCAGCCTTATTTCAAAGTAGCGCGCTTCGTCGAAAAACCTGACGGCTCGACGGCGATCAAGTATCTGGCGAGTGACGATTATTTTTGGAACAGCGGCATTTTTATTTTTACAGTCGAAACGATTCTGCAAGAGATCGCAGCGCACTTGCCGGAGCTTTACGCGGGGCTGTGTGAAATCGAGAAAGCCATTGGCACTTCTGATTATGACGCCGTACTCAATCGCGTATATCCGACGCTCGAATCCATCTCGATTGATTACGGCGTGATGGAGCGCACGGCGCAACCGATCTTCATGCTCAAGACCAACTTCGGTTGGAGCGACGTAGGCAGTTGGCAGGCGCTTTATGAATTACGCACGGACGATTACGACGCGAATGGCAACCTGCTGTTGGGCGATGCAGTGACAGTAGACGCGCGCAACAATCTGGTTTACGCGACGACGGGCCGCAAGATTGCGTTGCTAGGTGTTGAGAATTTGGCAGTGGTTGATACGTCAGAGGCTTTGCTGATTGCGCCGATTGATCGGTCGCAGGACGTGAAGAAGGTCTCTGAGGCAGTACGGGGAGCGTGAGCGACCTGAGCCTTGATCTTGCGAGTCATCAAGTTCAAGCAACCGATTAGGAGGGTCTATGCCTGCTTATGATTACGACACCAATGATTTTCCTTTGGCCTATCTGATCACGTTTCGCTGTTACGGCACTTGGCTGCACGGAGACGAGCGCGGGTCAGTTGATCGCGAGCAAAACGTTTATGGCACGCCCTTTCTTCCGCGTGATGAAGCGCGTGAAGATGAGGAACGATCTCGTCTCAAACATCCGCCTGTCACGTTGAATGAAGCAGCGCGCGCCGCAGTGGAGCATACGATTCCGCAAGTCTGCCAATATCGCGGCTGGTCGCTAGGCGCGCTTAGTGTTCGCACCAATCACGTTCACGCAGTCGTGGCGGCGGCGTGTCGTCCTGAAAAAATACTCATCGATTTCAAAGCCTATTCCACGCGGGGTCTCAAAGAAGCTGGTATCTGGAAGAGCAAAACCTCACCGTGGACCGAACATGGCAGCAGGCGTTATTTATGGAAAGAAGATAACGTAGCACGGGCCATTGATTACGTACTCAATCATCAGGGCGATGCACTGCTACCTGATTTTGACGACCCCGACAAACCGTTTTAGGCAGCACATTCGCATGATGGCAGTACGGGGAGCGTGAGCGACTTGAGCCTCGGCATTGCGTCAACTGCCGA
>JANNUY010000032.1:0-2181 GCA_031414155.1 Acidobacteriota bacterium | reverse complement strand
CGTAACGGCTTCGCAAGGCCGCGTGATTCAAGCCGCAGACAATCGCAACGAAGATGCGCATCCGGTCGCGGTCATCAGTCACGCTTGTTGGCAGCGGCGGTTGGGCGGCAGGCCAGATGCGATTGGGCAGACGCTGCAATTCAACGGCGCGACTTATACGATTATTGGCATTGCGCGAGCAGGCTTCAGCGGAATGCGGTTGGAGGTTCCGACGGAAGCGTGGGTTCCGTTGATGATGCGGCGGCAGTTGTTAGGCGCGACCGTTTCAGTGTTTGAACGCAAATCGGCGTGGTTGCGATTGATGGGAAGACTCAAACCCGACGTGACACGTGAAGCCGCGCAGACGAGTTTTGATCTAATGGCACGGCGCGTGTGGATGGCGAATACGACTGAGAGCGAACGCAAACTGCCGTTCAATGAAAAGCGTCTTTGGTTGGAACCGGGCAGTCAGGGGCTTTCGTCATTGCGGCGCGCGATGGGCGATACGCTCAAATTGTTGTCGGGCATTGTCGCAATGTTATTGCTGCTGGCTTGCGCCAACACGGCCAACCTGTTGCTGGCGCGCGCCGCCAGCCGCCGCAAAGAAATGGCGGTGCGGTTGGCGTTGGGCGCGGGACGTTGGCGCATCGTGCGGCAGTTGCTGAGCGAGAGTTTGTTGCTGGCCTTCATCGGCGCGGGCGCGGGGCTGCTGTTCGCGCCGTGGTTATATCGTTTGCTGCTCGCCTTTCAACCGGGCTTCGCGTTGGAACGTTCCGGGTTGAACGGCAGTTTGGATGCGCGCGTGTTGGGTTTCACGGTGTTGGCCGCGCTGGTGTCGGGCGTACTGTTCGGATTGGTTCCGGCGCTGCACAGCGTACGCACGGATTTGACGCCTGCGCTGAAAGACGCTGAGGCCAATGCCGTCGCACGCGAACGCCGTTGGAATTTGCGCAATGGTCTGGTCGTCACACAAATCGCATTGGCGTTGGTGTTGTTGATTGGCGCGGGCTTGCTGGTCAGGAGCATGCAACGACGGCTGGCGATTGATCCCGGCTTTCGCACCGAGAATCTATTGGTCGTGCCGATTGAATTGCCGCGCGCGGCTTATGCGGCAGCTTACAAGGCGCTTGGGGATGAAGCAGGGAAGCGCGCCGTGGATGAGCGCCACCTGCGATACTTCACGCAAGTCGCCGAACAGGTGCGCGCTTTGCCCGGCGTTGAGTCCGTCACGCTCGGAACGATTACGCCGTTCAGCGACTTGATTGGCCGAACTTCGCTCGTGGTCGAAGGCTGGCAACCGAAGCCCGGCGAAAATCTGGCGGTGGATAACACGGGCGTTGGCCCTGGCTATCACGAAGCCTTGGGCATTCCGCTCGTGGCCGGGCGCGGCTTCACTGAGCGCGACGATGCCAACGCGCCGGGCGTAGCCATCGTCAACGAAACTTTCGCGCGCACTTTTTTCCCGAATCAGAATCCGCTTGGCAAACGACTCAGCACGAGCCTGGGCGAGCCGAAGTGGCTCGAAATCATCGGCGTCACGCGCGATCACCGCTTGCACGATCTGACCGAAGCGCCTTTCCCGCATCTCGATTTGCCTTTGCTGCAACGTCCGCCGGGAGCCTTCGCCCGTTTGGTGGTGCGCACGAAGACGGAGCCGCTGGCGCTGTTTCCGGCGGTACGCAAAACGGCGCTGGCGTTGAATGCACAAGCAATGATTGAAACGCCCGCCACGCTGGATGACGAAGTGAAAAGCACGATGGCGACGGCGCGGATGGCTTCGACGCTGACGAGTTTGTTCGGCGTGACGGCGTTGCTGCTGGCGGCGATTGGTTTATACGGCGTGATGTCTTACGCCGTTGCACGGCGCACGCGCGAGATCGGCATTCGCATGGCTTTGGGCGCGCCGCCGCGGGCGGTGCTGCGATTGGTGTTGCGACAAGGCTTGTGGCTCACGAGTATCGGCATCGCATTGGGACTGATTGCCGCAGTCTTTCTTACGCGCTTGTTGCAAACCTTGCTGTATGGCGTCGGCGCGACCGATCCGCTGACTTTTGTCGTCATTGCACTGTTGCTGGCAGGCGTAGCCTTGCTGGCCTGTTATCTGCCTGCGCGGCGGGCGACCAAAGTTGATCCGCTCACGGCTTTACGGCACGAGTGAGTGAACGACCGATGGGCTTCGTACATGATAAAAAACGTTGGAGC
>JANNUY010000031.1:0-2313 GCA_031414155.1 Acidobacteriota bacterium | reverse complement strand
GAAGCCGAAATCGCGCGTCCCAGCGGGACGATTGAATCAGGCGCGTCAGTTTAAATCGTCCCGCTGGGACGCGAACCCAACGTCGTTCGTTACAGGCCGTAAACGACCTGCCTAAATTCAACCGCCGCCACGCGGCGAAGAATACATGCAAAGAAACTTAGTTTCCGGTGTACTAACGTGGCGAGGCCAACTAGCCGAGATTTGCTGTTGCTGACGCCTCAGTCGCTCACATTCTTCGGTTTTGCGGTATCCTCGACTTATGCCCAAACAGCACGACGCCCTTTTTCCTGAACTCGACACGACGCCGGAGCCGCAATCTATCGCGCTGTCTGACGCGCCGCCAGACTCACCTTTAGCCGAGCGGGTGCGTCCGCGCACGCTTGCTGAATTCACCGGCCAAGCGCACATCGTTGGCGAAGGGAAACTGCTCCGTCGTTTGATCGAAGCCGACCGGCTGACTTCGTTGATCTTTTGGGGACCGCCGGGGACGGGCAAGACGACGCTGGCGCGCATCATCGCGCATCAGACGGCTTCGCGGTTTGTGCCGTTCAGCGCCGTCACCGCAGGCATCAAGGAAATCAAACAGGTGATGGAAGACGCCGCGCGGCTGCGCACCAAAGCCAGCCAGCGCACCGTGCTTTTCGTAGACGAGATTCATCGTTTCAACCGCGCGCAACAAGACGCCTTTTTGCCTTACGTCGAAAACGGAACCATCGTCTTGATCGGCGCGACGACTGAGAATCCTTCGTTCGAGGTAAACGCGGCGCTGCTTTCGCGGCTGAAAGTTTTCGTGTTGCAGCAACTAACGGCGGAAGAAATCGTCAGCATTCTCAAACAGGCTTGCTCGGACGTTGAACGCGGGTTGGGCAAGCTGAACGTGAGCATCACCGACGATCAACTATTGCGTTTGGCGCAACATACGTCCGGCGATGCGCGGGCGGCGTTGAATACGTTGGAACTCGCCGCGCGTTTGATGACACCTGACGAAACGCAAGCGCGCGTAATCAGCGACGAAGCCTTGCAGGAAGCCTTGCAACGCGCAGCGGCGCTTTATGACAAGCAGGGCGAAGAGCATTACAACCTGATCTCGGCCTTCATCAAATCTATTCGCAATTCGGATGCCGACGCCACGTTGTATTGGCTGGCGCGCATGATCGCGGCGGGCGAAGACGCGATGTTTATTGCGCGGCGCATTGTGCATCACGCTTCAGAAGACATCGGCCTTGCCGACCCGCAAGCGTTGGTCGTCGCGGTTGCCGCCGCACAAGCTACGCATCAGATTGGCCTGCCTGAAGCGCGCCTTGCGCTCGCTGAAGCGGCGGTCTATCTTGCACTAGCACCCAAATCCAATCAGGTTTATGTCGCTTACGAAGCCGCTGCGGCTGATGCGCGCGCTACGCACAGCGAACCTGTGCCGCTCCACTTGCGTAATGCCCCAACAGGATTGATGAAAGGATTGGGTTACGGCAAAGGCTATCAATACGCGCACGACTTTGCCGCGGGCAAAGCTGACGAAATGGTTTGCCTGCCAGAAAAATTGAAAGATAGGAAATACTTTTGAGTGCGGAATGCGGAGTGCGGAATGCGGAGTTCTGAAAGGAACTCTTTAATTCCGCACTCCGCACTCCGCACTCAGCACTTAAAATATGGCTGCAACTTTTGATTTACGTGGGAAGGTCGCTCTGGTTACCGGAGCCAGTTCGGGCATCGGACGCGCTACGGCGTTGGCGTTGGCGCGCAATGGCGCGGCGATTGTCGTGAACTTTTTGAATAACGGACGCGGGGCGGCTGAGACCGTGACTGAGATTCAGGCGATGCGCCGCAACGCTACGCTGGCGAAAGCCGATGTGTCAGATCGCGGACAGGTTACGCGCATGATTGAGGAAGCCGCCTCCAACTTCGGCAGCCTCGACATTCTGGTCAACAACGCGGGTACGGCGATGCAACTGGCGCGCACCGAAGACATCACCGACGAACTGTGGGACGGCGTGATGGGTGTCAATCTCAAAGGCGCGTTTTTATGTTCGCAAGCCGCGTTGCCGCAATTCAAAAAACAACAGAGGGGACGCATCATCAACATCTCGGCGCTCTCGTCTGAATACGGCGGCAACCTCGGCGGCATGCTTCGGTTTGCCGTCGCCAAAGCGGGTGTCAATACGCTGACCAAAGCCCTGGCGCGCGAATTCGGCGCTTATAACATCACGGTCAACGCCATCGCACCCGGACTGATTTTTACGCCTTTTCACGACAAGTTCTCGCGGCCTGAACGCTTGCAACAACTCATCGAAGCCACGCCCTTGCGCCGCGCGGGTA
>JANNUY010000030.1:0-11535 GCA_031414155.1 Acidobacteriota bacterium | reverse complement strand
CGCGACTTGCCGCTTTATCTTTTCGGTGGACACCGCGACCCCGTCAACGATTTCGGACGCGGCCTCGAAACGCTCGTCGCCGCCTATCGCAACGTAGGCGTGCGCAGCATCCGTCATCAGCTTTACCCCGGCGCGCGCCACGAGGTCTTCAACGAAACCAATCGCGACGAAGTCTTTCACCATTTATTGGAATGGCTCGACTTGATTCGCGTGCAAGTCGGCGAAAAGATTCTGATGGCCTGAATGAGTTAGCCACGGGGAACACGGGGGACACGGGGATTTTTTCAAACAAGAAAGTTTTCCCTTCCCCTAAGCCCCGTGTCCCCCGTGGCTGATATTTTTGGCTTGTTCGTTAGCGGCACTGAGAATCGCCGACTCATTGAGTTGGGTGAACGCGCCTTCGCGCAAGACAATTCTTCCATCAATCATCACCATCTCAACATCGGACGATTGCGCGGCGTAAACAATCGTCGAAACCAAATCAGGCTGCGGCGTAGTGTGCAGCCGATTCAGATTCAACGTCATCAGGTCAGCCCGCTTGCCAATTTCGAGACTGCCGATTTGATCGTTCAACCCTAACGCTTTCGCCCCCTCAATCGTAGCCATTCGCAACGCCGTCAACGCAGGCAAAGCGCGCGAACCGTATTGCACTTTTTGCAGCAACGCCGCTGTGCGCATTTCAGTGAACATATCCAGCCGGTTATTGCAGGGCGCGCCGTCGGCTCCGAGCGAAACCGAGATGCCGCGTTCGAGCATTTCAGTGACACGCGCAATGCCCGAAGCGAGCTTGAGATTTGACGAAGGGCAATGAGCTACGCGGGTTTGTGTGTCAGCCAGCAGTGCCATTTCAGTTTCATCCAACCAGATGCAATGGGCGAGTACGACGTGCGGGCCGGTGAGTCCGACTTGGTTGAGATAAACGATGTTGCGCAGCCCCGTGGTTTGTTCGACATAAGCGATCTCATCGCGGTTCTCTGAGGCGTGGGTGTGTACGAGAACGCCGTGCTGACGGGCTTGCGTGGCAACTTGTTCGAGCAAGGAGCGGCTGCAACTCACGGCGAACCGTGGCGCGAAACAATAGCGAATGCGTCCGTCGTCGCGTCCGTGCCAACGCTTGAGCAAGGCGAGAGATTCATTAAGCGAAGCGTCGGCTTGTTCATGCAAAGCAGCGGGTACGTCATCGCCCGCGTCCATCATGCATTTGCCAACTGTGGCGCGAAAGCCGGTGTCGGCGACGGCTTGAAAGACGGCTTCGGTGTGGTTCACCGTTTCCATCGTCAGCGCGCAAGTCGTTCCGCCACGAATCAATTCGGCAATGCCCAGTTGCGCCGAGGCATAAAGCGAGTCAGGCGTATGCGCAGCTTCCATCGGCCAGACCCGCTGTTTCAGCCAGTCAATCAAGGCGAGATCATCGGCTGCGCCGCGAAAGAGCGTTTGGCAAAGATGGATGTGCGTTTGAATGAATCCGGGCAGCAGGACTTTGCCGCGCGCGTCAATTACGTCATCAGTGGCGGCGTTGAAGTTGGCGGCGTAAGGCTGATCGAAGGCGGCGATGCGGTGATTTTCGATAACGAGGTCGCCTATGAAAATGCGATTGGCGCGGTCGAGCGTCAAAATCGTCGCGCCTTGAATGACAGTGCGTTTGGGCATGGGAGTGAAACAGCTTCCCTGAAGAAGAAATAGATTCGCGGATCAAGCGGATGTAGCGGATATAGGCGAATGAGCAGTAAAGATTTGATCCGTCAAAATCCGCTACATCCGCTTGATCCGCGAATCTATTTTAAGGATTCAGCAACCGAATGATTTCGTCGTGCAACACCGGATTCGCCGCCAGCCCTTGCCCCGACGCGTAATCAAGATCGCCTTTGAGCGTTGAGAAAACGCCACCCGCGCCTTTCAAAATCGGCGGCATCGGCGCTACGTCGTAATAGGCCAGCGCGCCGGGCTCGATCATCACGTCGGCGCGTCCAGTGGCTACGAGAAAATATCCATAACAATCGCCGTGCCCGCGTACGAGCCGCGCTTTGTTGCAAACTTTGGCAACGGCTTCTGACTGCAACAGCGTACGCGGTTCGGTCAAAATCACCGTCGCTTCGCTCAATGTCGTAACTTGCCCCACGCTCACTGGCTTGCCGTTCAAAAACGTACCCGTTTCAGCCGAACCGATTAACAACTGCTCCTGAATCGGCAGATAGATTGAACCCAACACCAACTCGCCGTCGCGTTCGAGGGCGATCATTGTGCCGAACAACGGAGTACGCATCACAAAAGATTTCGTCCCATCAATGGGGTCGAGAATCCAGCGATAGGCGCTCGACTTGTTGGTTTCGCCGTATTCTTCGCCATAAATCGAATAGTCGGGAAAGCGTTTGCCTAATTCGTCGCGCAAAAAGGTTTCGATCTCGCGGTCGGCTTTGGTGACGGGGCTGTCATCGGCTTTGCGTTCGACTTCGATTTGCACGGGCGCTGAATAATAGCGCCGCGCAATCGCTCCGGCCTTGCGGCTCAGTTCTTCGAGTACAGGAAAATAAGTTAGCAGGTCTTCCATTTGTGTTATTTGAGAAATCCGGGTTTGAGTTCGCTCAGTTTGAGTTTGTGTTGAATCGTTACGTCGCCGTCAAGGTCGTGAATTTGCAGCGCGATGCGCGGGTCGGTTTCGTTCCAGTTGACCGTAATCAATCCGAAATGGTCACCTTTATTCATCGTCATCACGCGGCGGCGGTTGAATTCGGGAAAGCGCCAAGACTGATTCGCGTTGTTGATGCCGCTCGAAGTCAGGTCGTAAAGCGGATAACCCACGCCGCCATCCATCATGCTCAACTCAGCCAAATGGCGGTCACCACTCAAGAAAATCACGCCGCTCGCTTTAGCCTCGCGGATTAAGTTGAACAGCCGCTCACGTTCAAGCGGAAAGTTCATCCATTTTTCAAAGCCGTGGTCTTCGGCGACGACTTGCACGCTGGAAGCAATCAGCCGAATTTCAGCGGGTTGTTTGAGTTGTTCTGCCAACCACTTCCATTGTGCCGCGCCGAGCATGGTCGCGTCGGCCTCTTCGTTTTTGGTGTAACGGCCAATGCCCGGTTCGTCTTTGGCTTTGAGCTTGAGCGGGCTGCGGTGATAGCGCGTGTCGAGTAAAATCACCTGCACGCGCCGTCCCGTCGGGCCGAAAGACTTTGCGTCATAAACGCCTTCCTGTTTGCGGCGCGGCGAGTCGGCGGGTTCGTTAAAAAAATCAAGCAGCAATTTTTGCGACTCGGCGCGCTTGCTGAATTCAGCGCCGCCGTCATTCAAGCCGTAATCGTGATCGTCCCACGTCGCCATCAGCGGCACTTGTTGGCGCAATTGCCGAAAACCCGGAATCGTCGTGAGCTTGTCATACTTGGCTTTCAGCACGGCGACGTCATCAGAATCGCCGTATATGTTATCGCCTGTGAAAAGAAACAAGTCAGGTTTTGTGGCGATGATCTTTTCCCAAATCGGTTGCGGCTGGTTTTCGCGCGCACACGAACCAAAGGCGATGCGCGTGAGCAGAGCTTGCGACGTGGTTTGTCCGATGCTGTTAAACGCAAGACTGGCAAGCGTGATAAGCGCACCTGCGACGAAAGAAGCACGTTTGAACATGAAGCCTTCCTTTGACAATTAAATATGCGTGAGCGAATTGGTTTTATAGCAGACGCAGACAAAGGCTAAAAATCAAAACAGCCGCGCACGCTGACAGGCGGTCAAGCGCGCGCGGCTGGTAACGACCAATACTTCCTGGCAAGAGCATTGATCGAACTCGATAACGTTTAATTCGTTGTTAGTGGCGGGGGAGGCATTCCGCCGGAAAATTTCTTTTCGCGTTCCGCTAGAATTTCGTTGAAACGCTTTTGTTGGTCAGGATTGAGCAGCGCGCGAACTTCGTTGTTGTGCTTTTCGCGCAACTCTTTCATCCCTGCACACTGGCTCATCACTTGACCAAAATCATTACGTTTGCGCGACTCTTCAAAAATTTTCTTGATGGCTTGCGACTGTTCATCGGTCAAATTCAAATCGGCTTTAAACTTATCGTTATTGAACGGCCCCCCGCGTCCGCGTTCACCACCATGCCGTGGCTGGTTCAATGCGCCGGAACGCGACAAATACAACCGATCTAATGCGCCGCCAGTGATCGTACCGAGTGCAAAAACGGCTACGACTAACAGCCACACTTGATATTTAATTTGCGTAGAGGATTCCATAACAACTTCCTTAGTTTGCTAGTAAAAATCAGTTGCCCTGCCAGCCCAAGGCTGTACTCACGTCATCATCGCTAAAACTGTCAGCAAGCAATACGGCAGAAACCTCGTTTTCTGCCACGATGTTAGTCTTGTCATTCAATGCCCAAAACGAACCAACCGCAAATAGCGCGAGCAAGGCCATTGCCGGTACGGCTTGCTTGAAAGTCAGCAACCAAAGCTGCCACGGATTGTTCGCTTCGGCGCGGCGGCGCACTTCGGCTTCGATGCGCACCTGAATGCGCCGCAGCAAGAACGGCGATTGTGCCGTCGCATTGATTTCGCTTTCGCCGACTTGCAACGCGTCGAACACTTCGTTGCTGAAACGATTTAATTCCTTATCTGTGATGTTGTTCTTTTTCCATCGCCACATAACGTTTACCTCTTAACCAAGCAAGCTAGTCTTCAATACATTTCTACAGGCATTTCATACGAACCGATGCAACACATCGCGCAACGCTTCACGCGCGCGAAAGGCGCGCATCTTGACCTTGCCAGGCGTCCAGCCCATCAGGTCGGCAATCTCGGCGATTGAACGCTCTTCTAAATTCACGAGTGTCAGCACCACGCGGTCTTCTGGTTTCAAGCGCGCCATCAGCTTAGAAGCCAAGTCGCGCGTGAGCGCCGTGCCTTCGATATTGCTGGCGGGACGCTGGTCGTGCAACCGCTCGTTCAAGAAAGCCGCCTCGTCATCGGTCAGGTCAGCGAGATTGCTTTCTGAGCGGCGTTTCTGGCGACGCAATTCGTCATAACACGTATGCACAGCGATGCGCGTCAGCCACGCCGGAAAAGAGCCTTCATAGCCGCCCTGATAATCGCGCAGCGCAAAATAGGCTTTCGTGAACGTGTCTTGAATGATGTCTTCGACCTGTTCGCGGCGGGCAAAAAAGCGATAGCCCAACCGTGAAACTAACTGCCGATGGCGTTCAAAGAGTTGCGCAAAAGCGGCTTCGTCGCCTTGCAAAACAGCGGCAACGACCTCGTTGTCGCTCATCACTATGGGCGCAGGCATCACAACTCGAACCTCCTTCACCGGTTGCGGTAAAAGGGCGACAGCGGCTTTGCCAGTTTTTTGAGCCGTTCGTGCCATTTAGTGCCAGTTTCCGAAAAGTCCCGACAACCGGAAAAGCTGTCGCGTTCACGCATGAAGGCGCAAATCTGGATGGAATGGTAACAGTTTTTTTGATGCTTGAAAGGTGAGCCGCTTAAACGTAACCGTTCGTTTGAAACCAGTTTACGGCTTTTTCGAGCGCCGCTTCGATAGGCGTTTGCGGCAGGCCGAGTTCGCTGACAGCTTTGCTGGCGTCGTACCACATTGTTTTTTGCGACATTTGCACCGAAGCGAATGACACTTGCGGCGTCTTGCCGAAATAACGCGAGAGAATCAGTTCGTCTACGAAAGCCATGATTAATGGTAGCGCGTGTGGCACCGCGAATCGCGGCGCAGGCTTGCCAGTAATCGCGGCGAGCATATCCAGCATTTCTTTCAGCGTCAGATTGCGATGGCCGAGAATGTAGCGTTCGCCCGCGCGTCCTTTTTGCCACGCGAGAATGTGGCCGCGCGCGACATCTTCGACATCAATCAGGTTCAGTCCCGTATGCACATAAGCAGGCATGCGGTTTTGCAGAAAGCGCAGCACGATCTCACCCGTGGGCGTAGGCTTCACGTCATGCGCGCCAATCGGTGTCGAAGGATTGACGATGACAACATCCAGACCTTCGCGCGCGGCTTTCAACGCAGCCTGCTCGGCTAGGTATTTAGACTTTTTGTAATCGCTCACGAGTTCGGCAAGTGTGGTCTGTGTGGCTTCGGTTCCTAACGAATTGGCAGGCGGTACGCCAATCGCGGCGACGGAACTCGTATGAACAAATCGTTTGACGTGCGCCCGTCGCGCAGCCGCCAGCAGGTTTTCAGTGCCCGCGACGTTAGCGCGATAAATCGCCGCCGCATCGCGTTGCCACAATGAATAAAGGGCTGCGACGTGAAAGATAACGTCGCAGCCCTCAAGCTGTTGTGCGAGTTGTTGCGAATCGTCTAAATCACCCGCGACGATTTCAAGCGGCAAGCTTGTCAGGTTTCGTTGATCGCTTTCGCGTCGAGCTAATGCGCGAACCTGATAGCCATCAGCGAGCAGCATTCTCACCAAATTGCCGCCGATGAAACCGGTTCCGCCTGTCACAAAAGCGCGCATTGCCCCTTCGATCCTGTTAATTAAATTCCCATCACTTGCAAATGGACTTTACGCTGATTCGGCCCGTCAAATTCAGTGAAAAGCACCTGTTGCCATTGGCCGAGTTTGAGCTTGCCGTTCTCAACCGGAATCGAAAGGCTGTGGCCGACGACAATGGCGCGCAAGTGAGCGTCGGCGTTCTTGCGCGAACAATCAGACAGCGCGCCGTCGTTGTGCCGATAATAAACACTGCTCGGTACGACTTGCTCAAACATCGCTTTCACATCGGCGAGCAGCGCGTCCTGCGTTTCGTTCAAGATAAAACCCGCCGTCGTATGCAGCGAAGACACGTGCAAGACGCCATCACGAATCGAAGTGCGCGCTACGAAATCAGCCAGCTGAGTCGTGAGATTTTTAAGTTGCATACGCTCGTCCGTCGCGACTTGCAACGTGGTCGAAGCGATTTGGTAAGTGCCTTGTTTATGTTCGATCTCAGTCGGTCGCTGAGGTTCTTTAGCTAATGAAAATGCCGGTTTGCTCATCCCACTTCCTCCTGATAATGGTGCTTTGTTGTTTTAATGCACTCGTTTTTCTTTACCGCCCAGCCACTCTAGCCAGCGACTTCGCAGCGTGTCAAATGTTTAGCTGGCGTTCAGCAACGCCCGCGTAACCGCGCGTAACTGGCGCGTCGCCCGTCGCAAGCGCCACAAAAACTTCGCGCTGTCAGCAGGCCGCGCAGCCAGCACGCGCAACATCTTGTGCCAATCGTAAAGCCCGTCTGCGCGCAAGCCCTGATTAAAGTCAGGCAGGTTTTGCGCAGCTTCATCCACGATGATGCGCAACGTGACGACGGGCAGCGCCAAAGACATCGAATGATCTTTTAACGCTGCGGCGACGATGCCGCTTTCCATGTCTACGGCGGCGGCTTGCGTGAGCGCGTGCAAGGCAGCTTTATCCCTCGCCTGAGTTATCACTTCGTTCGCGGCAACACCGTGGATGCGTTTGGCGCTCAGGTTTTGTGCAGCGAGCGCGTTGTCAATCCAGCTTGCGAAAGCCGCATCGCAAGCGCGCATTTGGTATTCATCACGATGTGTTGGCTTCGCGGCGTTGGCATAAAGGCATTGTTCATAAAGCACGATGTCGCCCGCTTTGAGTTCAGGCGCGAGCGCGCCCGCAAGCCCGATGACGACCAGTCCATCAAAAGGAAAAATCGCCAGATGCCTGAGCAAGCGACTGGCGAAATTGGGCGCTCCCATTTCAGATTGCATAACAACGATAGGCCGCTTGCCGTATTTGCCGCTCAAGTTTGCGCGACACATACGCGTGTCGAGTTCGCGTCCGATGAGGGCTTCGGGGCGCAGCGCCTTGACGATGTGGTTGAATTCGATTTCCGCAGCGGTGACGAGACACAGTCTGCCGCGCGTTTGATTGGGTTGGCTCAAGTGGTTGAGAGTCCTTTGAGAATCGGTTGACGTGCATCCAGCCACGCACGCAACTCGCCGCCAATGACCGCGTGATGCGGACGCAAATCAGCCGCCCGCTCGACGCCGCACAGCATCACTGCGATACGCAATTCAGCCGTGAAGGCTTCGAGAAATTCATCTACGCCGCGTGTGCCGCCATTCACATAAGCGCGCAACAGTGGCAAGGCCATCCCAACGGCACTCGCACCGAGAGCCAACGCTTTCGCCGCTTGCAAGCCGTTGCGAATGCCGCCCGAAGCGATGAGGTTGAGTTTGTGCGGATGCAATTCAGCAAGGCTGGCGGCGGTGGGCAAGCCCCAATCCCAGAAGGCTTCGCCCAGGTGACGCAAGGCGCGATTGCGAATCGTCTCGACGCCTACCCACGAAGTCCCCCCCGCGCCCGCCACGTCAATCCATTCAATGCCGGTGCTGGCGATTTGCGCGCCTGCTTCATAACCAAATCCGCAGCCGGTTTCTTTGGCGATGATGGGCAGCGGCGAGTCATTTACCAAACGCTTCAGTGCCGCGAGTGAACCGCGAAAGTCGTGGTCGCCTTCGTGCTGTATGACTTCCATCGCCGTGTTGAAATGTATGCACAGCGCGTCGGCACCGATGCTTTGCGCGAGTCCGATGATTTGATCGCTAGATAATTCGCAGGCTTGGGCAATACCCAAATTGCCGAACAGCAACACGTCAGGCGCAACGTCACGTACGGCAAAGCTCGCGCACGTTTCGGGATAGCGCAACATGACGCGCTGTGAGCCTACGCCAAAGCCAATGCCCCAGCGTTCGGCGAGCGCCGCCATGTCGCGATTGAATTGACCGACTTCGTCTGTGCCACCGGTCATACCGCTGATGAAAATTGGATAGTTCAGCCGCTTGCCGAAAATTTCGAGGCTGAGATCAATGTCGTCGAGCTGGGTTTGGGTGAGCGCGTGGTGAACCAGTTCGACGTTTTCGAACCACGTCGTCTTGTGGCGGAACTCAACCGCCTGATGCGCGCACAGCTCAAAGTGGCTGAGCTTGCGCCTTACGATTTCGGTTGCTGTGGTAGCCATTGTGATTTCTCCATCCTTCTTGCTCGTCAATTCGTCAGTGCGCGGATTATAGATTTGCGTATTCGACAATCGCAAAAGCCGGGCATGGCCTGAGCAAAAAACAGAAATTAGCCACGAATTACACGAATTAACGCGAAGGCGATGATTGGTTCGTGAAAATTTGTGTTAATTCGTGGCGAGATTCCTTTTTTTGCGTAAGTTTCATTGGATTAAAGCGGTTGACGGTAAAAGCAGATGCTCTTACCCTTACGTCTCAAATCAGCGACGCTCTTTCAGGCACTCCCCAAAGCCCGCCCGAACAATCATCATTAACTCACGAGGTATCAAGCTATGAAACGAATCGCCGCATTCGTGTTGTGTGTGTTGTGCGTCGTTCTGTCAGCGCGCGCTGACGAACGGGATGCCAACGCCATTTCGCAAAACATTCAAACACGCCATCAACTAAACGGCCTCATCGTTGATCCGGTTTTCGCCGCGCCGGAAAGCGATGAAATCGTCGCTTACATTCGCGCCGGAGATTCCGCCATCTGGACGGGGCATTATCTCGCCGCTGAAAGCTTTCGTTATCAGGTGAACCGTTCGCCCGAAGCGTTGGCGAATATCAAACGTTCACTCGCGGGCATTCGCCTGTTGCTTGATGTCACAGGCAATGATTTGTTGGCGCGCTTTGCCATGCCTGCTTCGTGGCAATACGCCGACAGCGTGACAGAAGAAGAGCGCCGCCACGGCGTTTATTCGCGCACACTCAATGGTGAAACTTACCTGTGGTTTGGCAACACGTCACGCGATCAATACAGCGGCGTCTTTTTCGGACTCGGCACGGCTTACGATTTCGTAGACGACCCGCAAGTCCGCGCCGAAGTCCGCACGCTGGTCACGCGGATGCTCGATCATTTGAACAACGCCGATTGGATTTTGCGCACGCCGCTGAACGAGATCAGTACGATCTTTACCGGACATCCTGAACAGCGCCTTAACTTTCTCGCCATTGGCCGTCGCGTCAATGACAAGTTCGCTTCGCAATACAACCTCGCGCGTATCTTTGCCTCCAGCACCGTCGGCAGTTCGATTGTGTTTGAAGTGTTGGAAGACCACGAGTCGTATTTCAAATTCAATCTGGCGACGATCAATTTCTTTCACCTGATTCGCACCGAAGGCAACAAGACCTATCGGAATCGCTACCTCAACGCTTATCAAATTTTGCGCCGCACGACCGACGATCACGGCAATGCACACTTCAACATGATTGATCGCGTCTTGCGCGGAGCCGACGCGCGCCGCGACGGTGAAACCAGAACCATGTTGAACGATTGGTTGAAACGTCCGCGGCGCGAAGGCTGGCGCGACCATCGCGGCGACGCGCGCTTTCCGGCTTGTGGCGCAGACCGCGCCTGTCAGCCGATTGCGGTAATTGAACGTATTGACACCGATTTCTTATGGCAACGCAGCCCGTTTCTGTTGTGGGGCGGCGGTTATGGCAAAACCGAAAACGCAGGGATTGATTACTTGCTGCCTTATTGGATGGCGCGGGTTTATGGCGTGAAGGTGGATTGACGAACAAGTGCGAGTAACTTGTTGCGAAAAAACTAAAGGCCAAAAGCTCAAACCGTTGAGCTTTTGGCCTTTAACTTTCTACGAATTTTTACACGATCCGCTTCCTTCAGGCTCACTGACTCCAGAGGACAAGTGTAAGGTCGAAAAACCAGCGCAGAAGGTTATTGAATTGTGATTGATCCCATAGTTCTTGCCGAACCGGGCGGTGTGATAGTTGCTCCTGTTGCAGAGGATAACACCGCTTCGCCCTTACATGTGCAAGCGCAGCTTGTCAGCGGAGTACCTACATCCCTAATGAAACTAAAGCTTAGTGACTGTGAACTGCCATCCGTAACCGTAATGTTTTGGTCTGGAATAGCCATGAGCGCCCAGCCTCCCGCTGGTTCCACGGCGACCGCTCCAACTGTGACAGCAGTTGTTCCAGGGTTTGCGTTGTCTTTCGAGCAAGAGACAGAAACTGCCAAATTAGTTGTCGTCGCGCTTCCCGTAAAACTAGCTGAACCGAGGGAGCATCGCTTCGGCAACGTCATAGAGCCGCCGCTTCCGCCAACGGCGTGATTAGATCCACTACCTGGACAAGTTCCCTCGTGGGTGGTGCTTACGCCAAAAAGACCATGCTCATCATCGAAGCTAAGAGAGATTGTCCCTGAGCTTCCGCTGCCATATAGCGTCGTGCTGCGTCCAGAGGGTGCGCTGATGGTCACCCTGGTGTTGTAAATGTGAGTGGATCCGTTGTAGTACCCGGTTACAGAACCGTATCCGATAACGGAACTCGACCCTTCCGAGACATCCGTATACGAATAGACTTGTCCAAAGCCGGTGCTGTGGGTGAAGAGAAGCAGAAAGATTGCCATCGTTGCATTAACGGCAATGGTTTTGCTGAACGTGATCGTGCAAGTGAAAAATCCGATTTTCATAATTATCCTCCTATGAAAACGTAGCGGTCGTTATTTCTGGAATGCCTCAATTGGAAGCTCTTGATATGCTTTGACATTCCATTTGATCTCCAGAAGCCGCTGGTTGAGCTTCTCTT
>JANNUY010000029.1:0-4421 GCA_031414155.1 Acidobacteriota bacterium | reverse complement strand
GCAAAACCGTAACCACGAACCCTAAGCCTCTCACCTTGCCCGACAACGCGCCTTTGCTAAAACAAGCAGCTGATAACAAGACTACTTTTGACATGGAAGAACTCATTGCTACGTCAGTCAACGACATCGAACAGGACGATCAGATAGACGGCACCGCTACGCCAGATGAATCCACTCAGTCTCATTCGCCCTCTTTGAACCAGCCATCCCAGCACTACAAGAATTGCAAACTCTGCGTAATCTCAAAGCCGCCTTGCTCTTTCCCCTCAAAGCCAAAGACGACCTGCAAGGCTTTATCGTCGTCGGTGCAAGACTCGGTGACTTGCCCTTTACTGCTGAAGATAAAAGACTTCTGGCAAATGTCGGAGCGCCGACATCCTTCGCTTTAGAGAACGCCGCCTCATCGAACAGCGCATCGAAGACGCCCGCCGCCGCGAAGAACTCGAAGCCCAAAACGAAGCCCGCCGCCGCGAACTCGAAGAAGCGCGTCAACTGCAACTCTCAATGCTGCCCAAAGAAGTCCCCCAACTGCCGCATCTCGAAATCGCAGCCTACATGAAAACCGCACCGAAGTAGGCGGCGACTATTACGATTTCGCCCTCACCAAAGACGGTACGCTGACCCTCGCCATCGGTGACGCCACCGGTCACGGTCTAAAAGCAGGCACGGTCGTAACGGCTACGAAAGGCTTGTTCAACGCCCACGCCCACGACGCCAACCTTGCCGAAACCTTCAGCCTAATTTCGCGCGCGCTCAAACTGATGAATATGCGCGGCATGTTCATGGCGCTCTCGCTCATTCGCGTAGAAAACGAATCGCTCCGCCTCACCTGCGCAGGCATGCCGCCCTTGTTTATCTATCGCGCCGCTACCGGCCAAATCGAAGAACATTTGCAAAAAGCCGTCCCACTCGGCAGCATTAACCAATACCCTTACACCGAATTCACGCTCGAATTCCGCTCCGGCGACCTGCTCTTGCTGATGAGCGACGGCCTGCCCGAACGCTTCAACGAGAGCAGGGAAATGCTGGATGACGAAGCCATCAAACGTATGCTCGCCGACCACGGCCACACGATTTCCCCTCAAGCTCTGATCGAAAAACTGCTCGCCCTCGGCGAAGACTGGCCGCCGGAATCCCGCAAGATGACGACATTACGCTGCTCGTCGTCAAAGCCAGATAAAGTCTCAGCAACTAATCCATTTTCAATTTCTAAAAGCTGGCAAATATATTTAGGCCGCTTCAGCGGTCTTTCCCGCAAGGCGGGTAGGCCAAGCCCATTCAGGGCTGGCAATGCAACGGCGATCCCGTATTCAGCCCGGTTGAACGGGCTTTTGCTGCGGCTTTAGCCAACCGCCTCAGAACCCATGCGCTCGTGATGGGACAAGCGGCTGATAACGGTTCAAGTTTTGATCGTGCAGCTAATGGTTGGCGTTGCTGGCCTATGGTGTTGAGCAGGGAATATCCGCTGCTCTGAATCCCGCGATTACGTTTGCGTCTTCCCATTCTCAGAATTCCTATCCCTCTCATGACTCCCACGCCACCGTTCCACACCACATTCTCGCTCTTAACCGCCCCATTCAGCCTGTTTAACTACGCTGAAACAGCTTAAATTCCGCCGCGATTGGCCGATTGCCGCCAGTGCGCATAACTCATTGGTTTTCAGCACGTTGCAGCCGCCATTCTTAGGCTCATCTTTTACTTGAGAATTTACCATTTAAGTCTCGGAATTACTTTAGAATAGTTCATCTAATTTCAAGATAATAACTGTAAGTTATTGCAAAATAATGAAATTGCTTCTCAGCCACTTGGTTAAATTTCGATGAGGTTCACTGCCTCTCCGCCTCAGATAATCGCACCTATCCCAAGCCACAAATAGACTTCTCCCCCTCGTCGTCGCGCCGACTAGAAACTGTTAAGCCACCTCATCATTTGTTTATTAAGCAAGGCCGTTAATTTACGGAAAGACATCTGCGGCAAGCTGAGCTAAGATGCCGCGCGCATTACACTTCCAGCAGGAATCGAAACGAATGTTCCCCACACAACTTTCACATTATCGGATTCTCTCGAAAATCGGGGCCGGCGGGATGGGCGAGGTCTACCTGGCCGAAGACACGCGCCTCAAGCGTCGCGTAGCCCTCAAAGTCCTGCCACAGAAATTCACCCAAGACCGTGAACGCCTGCGTCGCTTCGAGCAGGAAGCCCACGCGGCCAGTCGGCTGAATCACCCCAACGTAATGACCATTTACGAGATTGGCGAGGTGGACGGGTTGCGCTTCATTGCGACCGAGTTTATCGAAGGCCAGACCCTGCGCGAACGTTTCAGACAAGGCCGCGTACCCGTAAACGAAGCCCTGCCTCTCGCCGTACAACTCGCCGCCGCCCTCACCGCAATGCATGGTGCCAACATCGCGCACCGCGATCTCAAGCCCGAAAACATCATGCTGCGCACGGATGGATACCTGAAGGTGCTTGATTTCGGCCTCGCCAAACTCACCGAAACGGAGTTCCTGACCGACCCCAACGCCACGCGCGCAGAGAACTCAGAAGATAACGAAACCTTCGCCAGCTTCCTGAAAACTTCGCCCAACGCAGCCCAAACGACGCCCGGAATGATCTTGGGTACATTGCGCTATATGTCGCCCGAACAGGCGCGCGGCGCTGTCGTAGACACCCGCACCGACCTGTTCAGCCTGGGCGTAATTCTTTACGAGATGCTGGCCGGACGCCTGCCCTTCGACGGCCCCACGACCGGCGACATTCTCGTAGCTCTGCTCGACCGCACGCCGCCACCGCTGGCTCGTCACGCACCTGAAACTTCGCCCGAATTGCAGGGCGTCATTAGCCGTCTACTCGCCAAAGATTGCGCTGATCGTTATCAAACCGCCGACGAATTGCACAACGATTTGAAACGGCTGCAACAAGGCCAGCCCCTGAGTGACAGCCGCACCGATTGGCTCACCCTCGCGCTCAACCCTTCGGAAAACACCCCATCAACGAATCCCTCCGCTTCGTCTGGCAGCCGACAACCGTCTAGCCCTTCTGGCAGTCCGTCGCGCACCTTCGATTCCCTCGCCGTACTCCCCTTCGTCAATATCAGCGGCAAAGAAGACGCGGCCTATCTGAGCGAAGGCATTCCCGAAAGCCTGATTTTCAATCTCGCGCGCCTGCCGCAACTGCGCGTCTTGGCTTACAGCACCGTCCAGCGTTATCGCGGCGCGCAACAAGACCCGCTGCAAATCGGGCGCGAACTCGGCGTGCGCGCCGTCTTCGCAGGCCGACTGCATCAGTTTGGCGACAAGCTGGTCGTTAAGGCCGAACTCGTCAACACGGCTGACGGGTCGCAAATCTGGGGCGAACAATACCAGCGTCCGCTCACCGACATTCTCGCGCTCGAACAGGAACTCACCGCAGAGCTTTGCCGCAACTTGAAATTGCGCCTCAACGAATCGCAGCAGGAACACTTACAGCGCCGCGCGACCGATAATCCCGAAGCCTACCAAGCCTATTTGCAAGGCCGCTTTCACTGGCATCAGCGCAACGCCCACGCCATGAAACAAGCCATCGCGGCCTTTCAACGTGCGCTCACCATTGACCCCGAATTTGCCCCCGCTTTCGTAGGCTTCGCCGACTGCCTCATCATCGTAGCCTCTTACGGAGCCGCGCCGCCCACGATGGCTATGCCGCAAGCCAAACAGGCTTTATTGCGTGCCTTGCACCTCAACGAATCCCTCGCCGAAGCCCACGCTTCGCTGGCCGCGATTTACGGCTGGTACGAATGGGACTGGGCCGCCTCTGAGCGCGAATTCCAACGCGCGCTGCAACTCAATCCGAACTACGCGACGGCGTCTCATTGGTACGCCTCGATCCTGCTCAGCGCGCTCGCCCGCCACGACGAAGCGCGCCATTACCAACAGCAGGCGCATCGCCTCGAACCCCTCGCCTTCGTTTTTCAAGCCAATCTGGGCTGGGTCGAATATCAGGCGCGCAATTACGTCGAAGCCGCCCAGCATTGCGAGCGCGTACTCGAACTCGACCCAACTTACATTCACGCCCGCTTTTATCTCGGCCTGATTTACGCCCAGCAGGCCCCACTGCACAGAAGCTACGACGAAGCGATCAAAGTGCTGCAACGCGCCTACGAACTCTCCGGCGAAGGCGACGTATTGCTCGGCGCACTGGGTTACGTTTACGGACGAGCCGGACAACGCGAACAGGCCGCCGCTCTTGTTGCTCAAATCATGCCCCACCTGGCCGAAGGCAAAAGCTCCTATTTCTTCCTCGCTCTGATTTACGCCGGACTCGGCGAAATCGAATCCACCCTTCAAGCCCTCGAAAGCGCCATCGAAGAACGCTGCTCCTACCTCATCCATCTTGGAACAGAGCCGATCTTTGACGATCTGCGCACCGACGCACGTTTTCAG
>JANNUY010000028.1:0-11292 GCA_031414155.1 Acidobacteriota bacterium | reverse complement strand
ATGAATCGCATTTACCAATCAATCTTTTTCGTTTTGTGTTTATCCGCTTTAACGCTCGCCGCCTTCGCCCAAAGAAAACGCCCCATCACTTTTGACGACGCGATGGCGCTCAAGCGTTTGAGCTAAGCGCTGATTTCGCCCGACGGCGCGCGCGTCGCTTATGTCGTCGCTGACGTAGACAAAAATGCCAACCGCTCAAAACGCAGCATCTGGCTTGTCGCAACCGCAGGCGGCGAAGCGAAGCCGTTCATCACTTCAGACAAAAACGATTTCTCTCCGCGCTGGTCGGCGGATGGCAAACAGATCGCTTTTTTGTCTACGCGCGACGGAGCGCCGCAAATTTATGTCGCGGCAGCGGATGGCACTGGCGCGCGCAAAGTCACCGACGCGCCCGAAGGCGTGAGCGAATTCATCTGGTCGCCCAACGGCAAGCTGTTCGCGTTCACGACCGATGTTTATCCCGATTGCGCTTCGCTCAATTGCGTAGCCAAGCGCGGCGAGGCCGAAGAAAAATCGAAGGTCAAAGCCGTCATCGCCGACCGCTTGCTCTTTCGCCATTGGGATTCGTTCAAGCGCGGCAAGCGTTCGCATCTGTTTGTCGTGAGCGCAGAGGCCAATGCATCTGAAAGCCAACCGAAAGATTTGACGCCGGGCGATTACGACACGCCGCCGTTTTCGTTGGGTGATCCGACGGCGTTCGATTTCGCGCCGGATTCGACTGAGATTGCTTTCGCACGCAACACCGACAAGGTCGAAGCCACTTCGACCAACAATGAAATCTTTCTCGTTTCAGTCAATGGTGGCGAAGCCAAACGCATCACCAATGGCGGCGGCAGCGATACGACGCCGCGCTATTCGCCCGATGGCAAATACATCGCGTTTCGTTCACAGGCGCGCAACGGCTTTGAAGCAGATCGCGTTCGCTTGATGTTATATGACCGTAAGGCCGCGACGACGCGCGAACTCTCAACCGGCTTTGACCGCAACGTAGGCGATCTCATCTGGTCGCCCAACAGCCAGCAGCTTTTCCTCAACATAGAAGAACGCGGACGCGAAACGCTTTATGTCGCGCCGCTCAATGGCGACAAGTTCATGCGCGTGATGAACGAACACGCCAGCACCGGCTTCACTGTTTCAACGGACGGCAAGCAACTGGCTTTCACGCGCGCCGCGCTCACGCATCCCAACGAAATTTTCACCTCTTCATCCGACGGCAAAAACGTAAAACAGCTTTCGCAAGCGAACACTTCGTTGCTCGCGCAACTCGATATGAACGCCGCCGAAGACGTTGAATTCGTTGGCGGACTCAAGACCAAAACACACGGTTTCATCGTGAAGCCGCCGCAATTCGACAAGACGAAAAAGTATCCGATGGTGTTGTTGATTCACGGCGGCCCGCAAGGCGCGTGGCTCGACAGTTGGAGCTTTCGCTGGAATCCGCAACTGTTTGCCGCGCGCGGTTACGTCGTAGTCTCGCTCAATCCGCACGGCTCGACGGGTTACGGTCAGGCTTTCACCGAACAGATCAGCGGCGAATGGGGCGGCGCGGTTTATGAAGACCTGATGAAAGGCGTAGACCACGTCGTCAAGCAAGGTTACGTTGACGCCACGCGCATCGGTGCGGCGGGCGGTTCTTATGGCGGCTATATGGTCAACTGGATGCTCGGCCATACCGATAAGTTCAAAGCCTTTATCTCGCACGCGGGTGTCTATAACCTGACCAGTATGTATGCGACCGAAGAACTTTGGTTCACCGAGTGGGAATTCAAAGGCACGCCGTGGGACAACCCGCAGCTTTACGCCAAGTGGTCGCCGCATCTGTTTGCGAAGAATTTCAAGACGCCCACGTTAGTCGTACACGGCGAACTCGATTACCGCGTACCCATCGGCGAAGGACTGCAACTTTTTACAACCCTGCAACGCAAAGGCGTACCGTCGAAACTTTTATACTTCCCCGACGAAGGCCACTGGATTCTCAAACCGCAAAACAGCGAGCTTTGGTATAAGACGGTGCTGGGCTGGTTCGATCAATGGCTGACACCTAATGCGGCAACGGCTGCGCGGTAATTAAATGTCCTACACGAAAGCGTTCAGGCTCGACAGTGTTGGGAAGCAACACTATCGAGCCTTTTTATTTTCCCGATTGACGGCACACAAACACAACGTTATTATTGTGTTAAGTGAAAACTTCCTGGCGGTGATGTGACAATCCCTTAACAAACTCACAAGCAAGTTGCTGGTGAGTCTGAGAAATACACGGAGGTTTACACATATATGATTCCCTCTTTTAACGAACAGGTTAACTTGCCTGCCGGAACACATTGGGCAAGCTGGAAGGAATTTGAGAAAAGATTCGGAACGAACGCACATCGTAAAATACTCATGGCAGGGCTAAAGCGAGTTGCCGCAATGTTGCAAGCAGCGGGCTGTCAGGTGATTTACGTTGACGGGAGTTTTGTCACCAGCAAAGAACATCCGAATGATTTTGACGCTTGTTGGAGCCTGCTTGATGTGGATGAGGATTTAGTCCCGCCCATTGTGTTTGATCTTTCCAACCGACGCGCTACGCAAAAAGCCAAATTCGGCGGAGAGCTTTTTCCGGCGGAAATGATAGAAGGTGGCAGCGGCAAGTCGTTTTTAGATTTTTTCCAAACCGACAAGGTAACGGGCCTTCGCAAAGGCATTGTCGGAATCAAGCTGCGGCGCAAGTTGCCAAGGAAAAACGAATGATTCGCAATCAAAGACAATATAAAATCACGAAGGCGCAGGTTGCGAATTTTGCGCGTGAACTGGCCGAGTTTGATGAAAACCCGGCTGCGCATCCGCGTGTGCAGCCGCGCCTAATCAAGCTAATGAAAGAGGCGCTGGCGGTGCAGTTGGCTGAGTTACAGGAAGACCTCAAAGAATATGAGCGGTTGCAACGTCGCAAAATCCCACAGATTGAGCTCGAAGCTATCGGCGAAATACCGGATGCGTTGTTGCGCGCACGCATTTCATCCGGCCTATCGCAACGCCAACTCGCGAAAAAGCTGGGGCTGAAAGAGCAACAAATTCAGCGTTACGAATCAACCAACTATCAAACCGCCAGCTTGCGGCGCGTATTGGAAGTAGCCGCCGCGCTCATGGCGCAAGCCGGATAAAAATACGCGCGCCGCATTCTCGCCTCGCCTACCAAACGGATTTCAATTAAAGTTGCATCATCTTTTGACGACCACACGTCATCCCCGATACACGTTCACCTAACTTCACCGAGGGAAAGACCACCTATGACTGATCTGAAAACACGCCGGGACTTTTTGAAACAAGCGAGTACGGGGGCGAGCCTGCTTGCTACGGCTTCATCAACAGCGACCGCTACACATAACGTTGCGCATCCGCAGGGCGCAAACAAGCGCCTGACGATAGGCTTCGTCGGTTGCGGCGACCGGATGACCAATCACATGGGTTATCTCGCCAAGCGCGCCAAAGAAAACCGCGATGTGCAATTGATGGCCGTGTGCGACATTTATGACCGGCGCAAACAGATCGCGCGCGAAATGACCGGCGTCAGCGAGCAGGGCGTTTATCACGATTACCGCGAACTCTGTGCGCGCAAAGATATTGACGTGATCGTAGTGGCTTCGCCCGATCACTGGCATCACGCGCATACGATGGCGGCGCTGCGCGGTGGCAAGGATGTATATGTCGAGAAGCCTTTCACTTACACCATCGAAGAAGCCAAAGAAATTGCCGATTACTGCAAGTCATTCGGACGCATCGTGCAAGTCGGCAGCCAGTACACTTCGTTCGATCACTTTCACAAAGCGCGCAAAGCCATCGAAGATGGTTTGATCGGTCAGGTCGTATGGGCTACGGCGGGCTATGGTCGCAATGCGAACAAGGAAGGCGGCGAGTGGAATTACAAGATTGACGCTGACGCGAGCGAGAAAAACATTGATTGGAAGGCCTTCTTAGGCAACGCGCCGAAGCGTCCGTTCAACGCCGAGCGTTACTTCCGCTGGCGCAAGTATTGGGATTATTCGGGCGGCATCGCCACCGACTTGTTTTATCACGCGCTCTCGCCTTACGTGATGATTACGGGGCAACGCTTCCCTGAGCGCGTGACGGCTTCGGGCGGCATCTTCGTACAGAAAGACCGCGAAGTGCCCGATACGTTATTGATGAACGTGGACTATTCATCGTTCACCGTGAACCTCTCGTGTTCCGTAGCGGCGGGCGCTCCGCCCTTGCTGGCAATCAACGGAACCGAAGGCCGCATCATCCTCGCCAACCAGGGTGAGAACTTCAGTCACTCCGCGATTGAAGTCATTCCCGACAGCGAGTACCGCGCGGAGTTCAAAGCCAAGACCGGCGTCGAACGGCTCTCGATCCCCTGCGAACCCAGCGTGCGCAAGGCTTATCCGCACATGGATAACTTCCTCGACGCGGTGCGTTCGCGGCAACAACCAAACCTGAATGCAGAGTTGGGTTACAAAGTGATGGTAGCGATTCGCATGGGCGTGGACGCTTATCGGCAAGAGACGGCGGTGCGTTGGGATGCGCAAAAACAGCGCATCGCGGTTCGCACTGCTAAGGCGTAGTAAAATCAAAAGGCAAAAGGCAGAAATTTATGAAAAAAATGTTGGCGTGTTTTCTTTTCATTGCAACGGCTGTAACGGCTTACGGACAAAGCCAAAAAGTGGCGAATCAACTCACCCGATCCGAACAAAAAGCCGGATGGAAATCGCTCTTTGACGGCAAGACTTTCACCGGCTGGCGTGGCTTTCATCAAGAGAAGGTTCCCGCAGGCTGGATTATCGAAGACGGCTGCATCAGTCGCGTAGCCGCGCAAGGCCAACTGGGCGAAGCGGGTGGCGACCTGATTACCGCAGACCAATTCGATAACTTTGAATTCACGATGGAATGGAAAATCAGCAAAGGCGGCAACAGCGGCATCAAATACCTGGTGTCTGAATCGCTGCCCGCCAAAGGACATTCCGCCATCAGTTTCGAGATGCAGGTGCTGGATGACGACAATCATCCCGACGCCAAACAAGGCATCAACGGCAATCGCAAGGCCAGCGCGCTTTACGACATCATGCCGCCCAACACTAACAAGAAGCTCAAACCCGTAGGCGAGTTCAATGAAATCCGCCTCGTCGTCAAAGGCAATCACATCGAACATTGGCTCAACGGCGCAAAAGTTTTAGAATTCGAGCGCGGCAGCGAAGCCTTCAAGGCGCTCGTCGCACAAAGCAAATTCAAAACCCAACCGCTGTTCGGCACGTTTGCCAAAGGCCACCTGCTGTTGCAGGAACACGGCGATAAGGTGTGGTATCGCAATATCAAGATTCGACTACTCAAGTAAAAGAATTCAGGAGACAGGAGACAGGAGTCAGAATGGAAAGTTCGTTCGACTCCTGAATTCTGCCTCCTGAATTCTGTCTCCTGAATTCTATGCAACCAATCGTTCAAATTTCTCTTGATCTCACCGACATCAACGAAGCCATCGAAACCGCCCGCATCGCTTTAGAAGCAGGCGTAGATTGGCTTGAAGCTGGCACTCCGCTGATTCTCGCAGAAGGCTTGCACGGCGTACGCGCGTTGCGCCGCGAGTTTCCCGATACGCCGATTGTCGCTGATTTGAAAACCATGGACGGCGGCTATCTCGAAGCCGAGATGATGGCGAAGGCGGGGGCTACGCACGTAGTCGTGATGGCGCGCGCGCACGCAGAGACCATCAAATGCGTCGTCAAAGCCGGACGCGATTTCGGCGTCAAAGTCATGGGCGACAACATGGTCTGCGACGACAAAGCCGCCGCATCGAAATGGATGGAAGACTTAGGCGTTGATTACATCGTCCATCACACGGGCTTCGACGAACGCAACGGCATCTTTGCCGATACGGGCAAGATGCTCAGTCCGCTGGATGATCTCGACGCCGTCGTCAAAGCCGTCAGCATTCCAGTGCAAGCCGTCGGCGGACTGTCTATCGAACAAGCGATCAGCATGCCCAAACGCGGCGCACCGCTGGTTGTCATCGGCGCTCCGCTAGCGATTGACGCGCATTCGTTCAGCACAACAGCTAACGATCTCAAATCCATTCTTTCAGAAATCACACGGAGGATTCGGGAGTAGTTTTCCCGCTTTGCATTTATATGGCTCAAACAATGACAGCGGTTGTGCAATACGACCTGAAACCCGGTTCCGTCGAAGTCCGCGAAATGCCTGTGCCTGAAATTGCCGAAGACGAAGTGTTGCTCAAGGTCGGCGGCGTCAGCGTCTGCGGCAGTGACGTACATCAATTTCACGGCACGCAAAGTTGGCCGGTGAATACGCCGGTGATTTTAGGGCATGAGTTCGGCGGCGTAATCGCAGCCAAAGGCAGTCGCGTGAAACTGTTCAAAGAAGGCGACCGCGTGGTGTCAGAAACCGCGTCGTATATCTGCGGCCAGTGCATGTTGTGCCGCACCGGCGCTTATAACCTGTGCCCGCAACGCAAAGGGTTTGGTTACGGCATCAATGGCGCGATGGCGGGTTACGTGCGCGTCGCCGAACGCTGCCTGCACGCGATTCCCGATCATCTGCCGTTTGAAAAGGCGGCGCTGACCGAACCGTGTTGCGTGGGATACAGCGCCGTGATTGCCAAGAGCAATATCAAACCGGGCGATACCGTAGTTGTGTTAGGCCCCGGCCCGATTGGTTTGCTGTGTGCTGAAATGGCGCGACTCTCAGGCGCAGGCAATCTGATTATGGCGGGTACGGCGGCGGACGCTTCACGACTCGAAGCCGCCAAAGAAATCGGCGTCACGCACGCCGTCAACGTGCAAGAAACCGACTTAAAAGAATTGGTCATGAGCCTCGGCGACGGACTCGGCGCGCATCTAGTCGTAGACGCCGCCGGAGCTTCAGCCGCTTTGAAATCTGCACTCGAAATCGTGCGTCCCGCCGGACAAATCACCAAAGTCGGCTGGGGGCCGCAACCTTTGAATTTTTCGCTCGACCCACTGGTGCAAAAAGCCGTCAAGTTGCAGGGCAGCTTCAGCCATACTTTCGATCATTGGGAGATGGTCGTTTCAATGCTGGCTTCGGGGCAGATCAATCTCAAACCCATCATCAGCCGCATCGCGCATTTAGAAGACTGGCGCGACTGTTTCGATGGCATGCAAAACGGCAAATACGTGAAGGCGGTGTTACAGCCGAAAGAATAAATTGCTGATTGCCCTGCGTTCGCAATAATGCGAATATGCCCAACCAGAAGAGGTAAGCCTTCATGCCGCAAACCAACGTAGTTATTTTTCAGGATGAAGATGGGCGCGCGCCCTTTTTGGAATGGTTTGATGAGCTACCAGCGAAAGCGCAAGACAAATGCCGCGTGCGGTTGGAACGGCTGGCGCAACTCGGCCACGAACTACGCCGCCCCGAAGCCGATTACTTGCGCGACCAAATTTATGAGTTGCGTATCGGCTTACAAGGCGTCAACTACCGCATCCTGTATTTCTTTCACGGCAATGTTGCGGCGGTACTCTCGCACGGTATTGTGAAAGAACGCGCCGTGCCATCCAATGAAATTGATTCAGCGGTCAAGCAGAAGCAGCAATTCATTGCCAACCCCGACCGCCATACGCACGAGGAGTAAACAAGATGGCCGATAAGAAAAAGACTACTGATGCTTTGGCAATCCTGCATCGCCGCTATTACTCAGGCAAACCGGAACGCTTGGCTGATCTGGAAGAAGCGCGCATCAACGATTCGGTCGCGCGCAAGATTTCAGCCTTGCGCGAAAAGACCGGACTTTCTCAACGGCAACTTGCCAAACTGATCGGTACGACCGCTTCAGTAATCTGCCGTTTGGAAAATGCCGAGTATGAAGGGCATTCGGTGGCAATGCTCAATCGTATTGCGGCGGCGCTCAATCAGCGATTGGAAATTCGGTTTGTTCCTTTGCGTAAAGAAAATAAGGTTGCTTGAGTCAAAAGCCCAAGATATTCGAGTGTTAAAAAGGTAAGGCTTGGTAAAGGGAGACAAGCAGACATGAAGATTTTTATTAGTTGGTCTGGTGAAAAAAGCAAGGCCCTCGCGGAAGCCCTCCACGAGTGGTTACCCAACGTAATTCAAGGGCTAGAACCTTGGATTTCAGCTAGCGATATTGAAAAAGGTGCCATGTGGAGAACTGACATTGCACAGCAACTAGACACGGCTGCTGTGGGAATTATCTGTTTGACTGCGGACAATCTTGATAAACCTTGGATATTATTTGAAGCAGGAGCTATCTCTAAAAAACTTGATGAGGCGTATGTCTGCACGTACCTGCTTGACATTGAGCCATCGGACGTGAAAGACCCATTAGCTCAATTCCAAGCTACTAAAGCCACCAAAGGTGATACACAAAAATTGTTGCAGACTATTAACCGCGCCCAAAAAGAAAATATGTTGCCTTTAGACCGAATTGATCGGGCTTTCGAGAAATGGTGGCCTGATTTGGAGGAAAAGCTAAAGGCTGTTACTGGAAAAGAAGAAAAGAAAGAAAGTCGTAGAGCAGACCGAGACATCCTAAATGAAATACTGCTAAACGTCCGCTACCTAGTACAGAAAGGGCAAATAATAGCAGACAGTGACACATATGTGTCTGGAGAAGTAGGCAATGAAATTGATGCAATCCTTGAGGAGCTAAAAAAGCAAAAACAACATTTGCTCATCACAGCCTTAGAAGACGGGTCACTAGAATATCGCAATGGCATTTTAATGATTTCACTCCCACAAGACGATACGTGGGCCAAGCGACTTCGAGGTGCTACAAATATATTCAAAGAAATTGGTATGCGTTTATTTGGACACCCTATAACTGCTGAGATAAAAATAACTCCGAATAAGCGGCCCGCTCAAGTTGTGAATGATAGCGACATACCATTTTAAAGAACTTAAATCCGCAAAATGCCAGACACTTATCTTAACGAAGCGCGTCTGGCATTTTGCATCTATACGGCCTTCAACGAACAGCTTATTCCTTGCCGTTCTGTTTCATCTGGTCACGAAACAGATTGAGCAACAACAACGTACCGATTCCGCCGCCGCCTTCGCCGTTGCCTCCGCCGGTCGCCATTATGTCGGGCGTAATGCGGACGCCTTTTTCGCCGATGACTTTTAACGTCTCGACCAACGCGACGCCTTGCGCGCCGAGGGCGCTGACTTGTTCGCGGTAAGCGACGCCTTGCGCTTCGCCCATCAGGCGAACCTTTTCGGCTTCGGCCTGACCGGTTTGGCGAATGTAAGACGCTTCGCCTTCGCCTTCTGATTTGCGCTGTTCGGCGCGGCGGCTGGCGATGTCTACGCCAACGGTGGCTTCCATCAACGCCTTTTGGTTGTTGGCGTGGGCGCGCGTCTTTTCGAGTTCGATGCGCTTGGTTTCGGCTTCGCGTTGCGCGTCATACATCGTCTGGCTTTGTTCGGCCAGAATCTTTTCGGTCTGCGTTTTCATCAGTTCTTCGGGCAAGCGAATGTGGCAGATGAGTACGTTGACCACGTCTACGTGATATTTGAGCAAGTGTACGCGGACACGGGCCTCCGCGCGTTCCTGCTCTTCGTGGCGGTTTTGCAGATAAGCCATGGCGCTTGATTCGCTGGCCTGATTGCGAAAGATCGAATCAATCAGCGGATGCATCACGTTTTGCACCAGCCGCTCAATCGAACCGATTTTGGCGACCATAAAGGGCGCGTCTTCGGGTTTAACGCGAAAGACGACGCGCACTTCGAGCCGCATGGCGAAACCGTCTTTCGAGATGACCTCAAACGGATCGAACGAATTGCTGAGTTCTTCCGCCGTCCACTCGACGGTTTGGTTCGTCGTCAGAATGATGACGGGCGTGACCGCCAACGTGTTGAGGTAATAGCGACCGGGGCCGACGACCGTTTCTTGTATGCCGCGAAAGCCTTCGGGCACGACGTAAGCCTCGTGCGCGCCTTGATCGAGCCGCCGGTCAGCCGGGTCAGAGACTTTGAGTTCCTGTTCGATTTCGGCGAGGTCGTCACCTTTCTCGCCGTCGAGTTGATCGAGGTGCGCGGCGGCGGCGGCGAGTTGTTCGCGCTCTTCGCGTTCGAGTTTTTCGCGCACTTTGGCGGCCATCGCCTTGCGAATTTCGTGCGTCGGGTCTTTGCCTACGTTCGAGACGATGACGGCGACTTCGCCGGGTCTGATCTCGTTGGCCTTTTCAGGGATGACCTTGAACAGCAGCGGATTGATGTAATAAATGCCCGGCAACAGTAAATCTTTTTGCGGGCCGCGCTGGCCGCCTAGCTGTATGAAAGCGTGACTGGCCTGAAAGTTCTTATGGCCCACGACCGGCGTCGCCACATAATCGCGCGGGTCGAGCGGCGCGCCGTCTAACGCTTCGACCAAACCGATCTGGTTTTCGTTAATGAGCGTCGCATCGAAAAGTTGCACTGAGAACAAACCGGGTTTGATCGTGTTGTCTTCGGGATCGAGCGAATTGGTCAGAATGCGATAAGTGCCGGGCGTGAGCGTTTCGAGTTGCGGCCCTTTTTGTCCGTTCGCGGCAATGAATTGCTCGGCGTCCTGAAAGTTGCGATGGCCTTCAATAGCGCGCGCCAGCAAGCATCCGGCGTCGAGCGACGATCCGTCACTGGCGATGAGAATGCCGACTTTGCCTTGCGGAATCGTCGTGGTTTTCGCAATCGAAACACGAAACAAATAAGGGTGAATCGGCCACAAGCCGGGCGGCAGCGTACGCATCTGAATGCCCTTGACGCCGCCCTGTTTGATAAAGGCAATCGGGTCTTGAAAGTTGTTGTGGGCGTTTTGCGCGCGGTCAGGCGCGAAGTTGCGCCCCGGCGGCAAGGGGTCGCCGTCAATGGCTTCGATGACGCCCATCTCGTCAGAGGCGATTTCGATGAGCGGAACTTTTCTGACCACTTGTTCGAGCGGATACAAAATGAAATGCAAGCCCGGTTTGAGTACGTCAGCTTGAATGCCGACTTCGCCTTCAGTAGCGACCACGCGCCCCGGCGGCATCCGCTTACCGAAAAACCGGCGCTCTTTGATCGCGATTTCTTGCGCGCCTACGTTGACGAAAACTTTGCGAATGACATACAGCACAATCAACGCGCCGATTGCCATCAGCCCTAATAAAATCGGGGTAAAGCCTGCCATAAGATGTTCCTTTGCTAGCCGAGTTACTTGTTTGGTTTCAAAGTGCGCGAAGCGTGTCCGTAGCCCGACCGTTAGCGAGGGCTACCTCGGCATTGCGCCCTCCGGCATCATCGAGCGCACCCTCAAGGTAGCCCTCGCTAACGGTC
>JANNUY010000027.1:0-26348 GCA_031414155.1 Acidobacteriota bacterium | reverse complement strand
ATCGAAACCGTCACCGATGCCGAAGGGCGCTCGGTCACATTCAATTACCTTGGTGCTGACACCAAAGTGCGTACCCTCACCAACAGCAACGGCACGATTGCCACTTACACTTACTCGGGCAATTCGCTTTACCGCGTAACCTATGCCGACGGGTCGAAATACCAATTCGTGTTTGCTTATGTCGGTAATCGCAATGGTATTGGCCAGGTTCTTGACGCCGACAACAAGATTCTTGAAAAGCACGAATATTACCCTAACGGAAAAGCCAAGACTTCTGAGTTACACGGCGGCGTAGAGAAATTCACGCTGACTTATGTGAGTGACACTAAGACTGAAGTGCGCGATGCTTATGACCGGTTGACGACTTACACGCTTGACCGCAACGGGGTGCGCGGCGTCGTCACCCAGATCGAAGGCGCGTGCGCCTGTGGCGGTGGCGGCAATCAGTCGCAAGCGTGGACGTATAACAAATACGGTGAAGTTCTCACTTACACCGACGCCAACAGCATCACCCAAAGCTATAGCTGGGATGGCAATGGCAATCCGCTCACGATGACCGACGCGACGGGTACGACGACCTATAGCTATTCGCGGTTGGGCGATATTTTGACGGTCGCTGATCAAGTTCCTGGAACTGACAAAGGCACGTTGACCTATAGCCGCGATGCGGCGGGCAACTTGCTTTCTTTCAAAGATAAAACCGATAACACCGTCACATTTGGTACGCCTGACAGTCGTGGGCTGCCGCCCAGCGTAACCGACCCGCGCGGATACCTCACCTCTTTCACTTACACGCCCGAAGGCCGCTTGTGGAAGATCACCGACCCGCTTGGCAAAGTGACTGAGTTTGAATATTACCCGCTCGGCAAGCTCAAAAAGATCATCAACGCGCGCGGCCACTCAACCACTTACACCTACGATTCAATAGGCCGCACCAAAACCATCAGTGAACCCGCAGTTGACGCTTCGGGAACCGCCATCACGACTTTCACTTACAATTTGGCCGGACGCTTGACCAAAGTCACTGACCCGCGCGGTTACGACACGACTTACACTTACGACGGAGCTTATCGCTTACTCACTGAAAAGAACGCGCTCAACGCCGTGACGACCTATGGTTACGATTTAATGTCGAATCTCAACAAAGTCACCGATGCGCTGAACCGCGTGACCGACATTGAGTATGACGATTTTTACCGGCTGAAAAAGATCAGCTATCCACCTGCTACGCCCACCGCCACGCGCACGACCGAACAGTTTGCCTTCGACCCCGGCGGAAGGATGACTCAATACACCGATCAAGCGGGTTACGCGACCGGTTATCAATACGACGCGGCTAATCGTCCGTGGAAGGTGACCGATGCCAAACTCGGCGTGACAGAATTCGGTTATAACCCGCGTTCGTTCCGCACGATGGTCAAAGACGCCAAAGGCCAGATTTACGGCTTTGATTTCGACAAGATGGGACGCCCGACGACGACCACGCGCGGCGGCGTCACGATGACCTATGGCTATCAAAACGGCGTGCGCACTTCGCGGACTGATTACAACGGCGCGCTGACCAATTATGAATATGATGAACTCAACCGATTGAAACGAATCGCTTATGTGGGCGGAGGCGAGACGCTTTTCACCTATGACGAAGTCTCGAATTTACTCTCGGCGACGAACTTCAATGGCTCAGTGTCATTTGGTTATGACGCGCGCAACCGGGTCAGCGGCACACACGGAGTTGAAGGCGATATGCTGTTTTACCAGTACGATAAAAATAACAATCGCACGTCAACCTTGCTAACCGGTATTTTTCCCGACACTAACCCTAGCCAATCATTTAGCTATACTTACGATGCTTTGAATCGTTTGCAATTGGTCGAGAGCGGAGGCGTAACGGCCGCCAATCTTTATGACACGGTAAATAGACTAAGTGCGCGGTCAATTAGCGGGCTGGTGACAAACGTCAACTACGACGGCCTTGATCGGGTAACTTCACTCAACCACTCCAGCTTCAACGGCACTCCGCTGGCGAATTTTCAATATAGCTACAATGCGGTCAATCAAATCACGCAACTGACCGACGCCGCAGGCGCTCATACCTTCGGTTATGACGAATTGCAGGGGCTGATTTCGGCGGCGCATCCCGCCGGACAATCGGCAGAGAGTTATAGCTACGATCAGGTCGGGAATCGCACCGCTTCGCATATTGCCAGCAATTACAGCTACCAAACGCCGAACCGAGTAACACAAATCGGTAACACTACGCTGAGTTACGACCTCAATGGTAACTTAGAGTCGAAATTCGATGGCACCGGTACGACAGTCTATGCCTATGATCTGGAAAATCGCCTGATGCGTGTCTTGTTACCAAGCGGCAAGGTCGTCAATTACAAATATGATGCGCTGGGGCGGCGCGTTGAACGTTACACCAGCACGGGTGAGTGGCAACGGTACACTTATGATGGCGGAGAGGTGGCGCACGAGGAAAGCAACGACGGCAGTTGGGTGACTTATGCCAACGGCGACGAACTAGACGACCATTTGTGGCAGTGGAAAGGCAATAGCTCTTCCAGCGCCGGATCTTATAATGCCTACCTCACCGACCATCAAGGTAGCGTCCGCGCGCTTACTGACATCAATGGCAACATCGTAGCAAACACCGGCTACGACACCTTTGGCAATCGAATCAGCAGCACGGCGGCGACAAGGTTCGGCTACACCGGACGCGAACACGACCCCGATACCGGGCTGATGTATTACCGGGCGCGGTGGTATGACTCCGCGAGTGGGCGGTTCGTGAGCGAGGATCCGATTGGGTTTGGCGGCGGGATTAACCTGTATTCGTATGTAGGAAACGATTCCGTGCGAATGACTGACCCTCAAGGCACTATACCCATTCCGCCAGGAGCTAACAGAGTAGTTGGATATATTCTTGGGAAATTGTTTGGGCGGGCTGTTAAAAATGGAGCTATAAAAGTAATAACACATCCTGCTACGACTAATGCGGCTATCGGCGCTCTGACTAATACTGCGTTGTATACATTAGACAAGGGTGTCTTTTGGGGAGGCTCCTGGGGACCGAACTGCAAAGCAGGGGAAACGAAACCGCAGGCCTTCAAACGTGGATTAGCAAACTCTTTGATTGCAGGGGCTGTCGCAGGCGGATTAAGCACTTTTTTAGGTGTTGGCAACGGTGTTGTCAGAAGTATGCTTGGAGGTGCATTTTCTGAGTCAGCCGGGCAAAGATTTGCCAATTGGGCTACCGGTGAAGACGATCCTTGGAGCGGCGTTCTTCCTAACACTTTAGCCGGAGGACTCGCAGGACTGGCTGCTTCCCAGTATGGGAAACCTGGAGGTTATCAGGTAGCTCGCGTAGGAAGTAAATTGGCATTTGATGTAGGGCTTTCATTTTGGACAGATAGTGTTGCTACTTGCTTGGATCACATGACGAATCCCCCCAAATGACGAACCTCATGATGGGTAGGATTTCTTGTTGTGTCACTTTGGCAATTTAGGAGGGACGCGCAGCATTTACCTGTGCCCTTCTACCACCAAGCGAGTTAAGTTCAAGTGAAAAAAAGATTGTTAGAGATATGCTGTCTGTGCGCCGCGCTGGCCCTTTTTTATGAACATCTTCCAGGTTTATGGTACGGCAGTAAAAGCGAAAACTGGGTGAGAGTAACTGGGAAAATTGAAAATGTGTGCATTGGGACATGTGGAAAAAGTAGCTGCTCACTCGCAATCTCGTATAGCTATTATATTGAGGGAAAGAGATATTTAGGCGACAAGGTACATGCAGAGCAAAGAAACTCATTCTATCCGAGACAGGCAGCAGGTTATTACGAAAGATATAAATCAATGCCTGAGATTTTTGTTTACTATGACCCAAATTTTAAGTCTCGCGCGTGTCTTATCCCAGGGTATACAAATATAATGTATTACGCCTATTCACTATTAGGGATATTCTTCTTGATAGGGAGCGTCTATTTGTTTTTTGAAAAAGTAAGACAGAAATAAAAGAAGTTCGCGTGCGCTAACTAACGCCAACGGCAATAATAACCAGTACGATAGCTTCGGCTCGCGCATGGACAGCACTGCGACAAGATTTGGCTACATCGGACGCGAACACGACCCCGACACCGGACTGATGTATTACCGCGCTCGTTGGTATGACTCCGCGAGTGGGCGGTTCGTGAGCGAGTGTCCGAATGGGTTTGAGGGCGAGGATAATTGGCAGGCTTATGTTGGAAATGACTCGCTCAACTATACGAATCCATCAGGTTTATACTTCTGAAGAGACGGTCTGACTTTCGCTTTCAAAGTCTGCGAGAGGCTTACTATCAATAGCCACAGCGCAAAGCCCAGCCACGCCAGCACTGAAAGCCAACGTGTTGCGCATGGTTTGCTCGCGTCCGTCGAGGCGGGCAATCCAGTGCGAGTAAGTGTCTTTGGCTTTGTCTCCGCGAAAAAGAACGGCGATTCCTCCACGCACATGGCGAAAGCTCAAGCGGCGGTTGAGAAGTTGTCGGGCACGGTTTCAACCAGCGCATCAGCCAATACGTCAGAACCCCAAAGCACCCACAACCAACCCAGCACGCCCAGCGCAGGCAACAGCGTCAGGCACCCAGCCGCGAATGACACCAGCGGTATGCCATTAACGATAGGCGCAGAGCTTTTGGCTAACGCTACATAAACCGGAAAGGGCAAAGACATCAGCACGAATAAACCTTGCGCGGCGAAAGGCAACGGCTGGGCATGGGCGCGATAGCGTTTGACGACCAACGCCAACGGCAAACACATCAGTACGAAATAGTGAATCCAGCAGACGGGGGCTGCGAGCAAGCTAACGTTCAATAACAAAGCAAATGCTGTGTCAAAGCTGCGCGCGTGCCAAGCCCACCACAAGGCCAACATTACAAGGCACAGCGGTAAAGCGACGGCTGCGATTTTGGCCAGCAGCACCGCATCGAGCAAAGGTGGAGCCAACATCACTTTGCCGTAATGTTTCCCCAAGCCCGAAAACATTCGCCAGCCCCAACCCGCCAGGGCTTGGTTGTGATAAGCGTCTCGATAATAAGCCGCAATGGGCGCTCCGACTTTGGTGTAATAGTGCAAGATGGGCGAAACGCCGAAAACCGCAGCGGCAAGGGCGTGAGCCGACAAAAACGATAAGGCCGCCCCCATTACGGCGCGCCACTGGCGACGCAGCAACAGATACACCGCCAAGGGCCAGATGATGAGCTTAAGCGCCAACCCACAACCCAGCAACACGCCTCCGGCAAACCACTGACCACGCCGCAAGGCTAACCAGACGTTAAGCAAAAGCAGCAACAAAGGCAGGTTCATTTGTCCGATATACAGGTCAGAAGCGATGGGCGGCCAACCGATCACCAGCAAGGTCAACACCAATTGCGACCAGAGAGGCAGCCTCAAACTCAGGCCATTCGCCAGTAAGCGCACGCAAAAGAAAAGACAGACAACGCCAATCACCATCCAAACGGCAGTCGCCGCATAAGGACTGAACCATCCCAACGGAGTGCTAAACAAAATCAGGAAAGGCGGATGCGGCGAAGGATGCTCAAAAACACGGGGTGGCAAGGGCAATCCGAACTGTTGCCCCAATTCAGGCAAGGGCGTGTAAATGTTTGTCCCGGCCAAGGCGGCGCGCGCGGTTAAATAGTCACTGACAAAATCACGTTGATTGAAATAGTCGTCACGCGCCTGGTAAACGCTGACGATCTGGCGCATGGCAATACCTAAAAAAAACAGTACGATCAGCAAGCCAAGCCATTGCTTGCCGGTGCGGGGGAGATTCATAAAACAGCTTCGTCCTTCTCACGTTGACCTGCGTTGCCAACAGGCAAAGCAGGTCAACGTGAAATGCGTTACGGCAGTTTGCCTAGCGATTTAAGTCGCGCACGCTCAAACTCGTCACCTGCATTCCATTGAGGAGGTGTGTCGGTGTCGGCGACACGCAGGCCGATCCAGAAAGCCAAGCGCGCCTGCTGAACCATGCCGCTGAAATCCCACGTCGCGCTGTATTCGTCCGCCGGTTGGTGATAGCGGCTCTTGTTGTAATCGGCAAACTGTTCCTGCCCCCAATCGTCGGGATGGCCTACGAACTTGGTGCCGGGGTTGAAACTCACGGCGGGTACGCCCGCTTTGGCGAAGGGGAAATGATCGCTGCGATAAAACGAACCCTGTTCAGGCCGCGCATCGGGCGCAATCGCCACTTGGTTTTCTTTGCAGACTTCTTCGATGAATTTGCCCAGCGTAGATCGTTCCGCGCCCAGCGGCGTGATGTCCGTCGTCATCCCCAGCACGTTCATCGAATCAAGATTGATGTTGGCGATAGATTTTGCCAGTGGTACGAGCGGATTGCGGGCGTAAAATTCCGAGCCGAGCAAGCCCTGTTCTTCTGCGGTCGTCGCGATAAACAGCACCGAGCGTTTGGGTTTGACTTCGAGATTGGCGAAGGCACGAGCGATGGCGAGCATGCCTGCGATGCCAGTCGCGTTGTCTACTGCGCCGTTATAAATGTTGTCGCCCGCCTGATCGGGGCGAATGCCCAGATGATCCCAATGCCCCGAATAAATCACGTATTCATCCTTGAGCGTTTGATCTGCACCACGAAAAATGGCGACGACGTTGGGCGCGGTAACGCGCTGCGATTTGGTCTTGAGCGTAGTCTCGACTTTAGCCGTGAGCGGTACGGCTTTGAAGCCACGCTTACGGGCGGCCTCGCGCAACGTATCGAGATTTTGTCCGCCCAGTTGTGCGATTTTGCGCGCGGCGTCTTCTGTCACCCAGCCTTTGAATTTCAACGTAGGCGTTTTGTCATCGGGCAACAAACTGAATTTCTCGCCGTCCCAACCGGTGCGTACGACTTGCCAGCCATAAGCCGCCGATTCGTTCGTATGAATCAAGATGGCTCCGGCGGCGCCCTGCCGCGCGGCTTCTTCAAATTTATATGTCCAGCGTCCGTAATAAGTCAGCGCCTTGCCGCCGAATAGATTTGGTTCGGCCTCAGTCGCGGGCGGATCGTTAACCATCATCATCACGATCTTGCCTTTGACATCGAGTCCTGCGTAATCGTTCCAGTTCAATTCAGGCGCGTTGATGCCGTGGCCGACAAAGATAATGTCGTTGTTGATGGCGATTTCAGGTTGTTCGAGGTCGGTCGAGGCGACGAACTCATCGGCAAATTTGAATTCCTCTTTTTTGTCGTCAGCGGCTTTAACAATGAGTTTGGTTTCAGGGTCGGTCTTGACGCTGAACATCGGCACGAGTTGAAAGTAGCTGCGTTGCGGCCCAGCGGGTTCTAAACCCATTTCTTCAAACTCTGAGGCGATGAATTTCGCCGCGAGAAAACCACCGCGTGCGCCAGTGCCACGGCCTTCGAGCAAGTCATCAGAAAGATATTTGACCCACGCGCGCAACTTAAATTCTTCGATCTGCGCGCCGGCCAACTCTTCATCCGTACCTTCAGGCGCGTTTTTGGCGTTCATCATTTCATCGAAGCCCTTGCGACGAACGGCAGGCGTGCTGCTGCCGCGGCGACGGCTGCGCGAGCGGCGCACTCGGCTACGTCGTCCGCGCGAACGCGAAACCTTGCTGCCGCGTTTGCTGCGGCTTTTTTGTACTTTCGATTTGCTTGATTTTTTACGTTGGCGACGGGCTTCGGTGTCGCTTTCCAACGCGGGCCACGCGAGGCCCAATAAAAGAACCAAAATCAACAAACGTTTCCAAAGCCTGATTGCGGTCATGGGGAAATACTCCAAGTATGAGTGCTAAATGGATAAATAATCGCCGCCGTTGCGTATGAAGGCACGCCCCAGATGCATTATGGATAAAAGGGACGGGAAGCGTGCAGACATAGCACCAGTCGCAAATTGTGATGACACGTATAATGAATTCGTAACCGACCGAAAGATGAAAAGCAAGACGGATTAAAAAGCAAAAAGGGCAAGCCGTGTGACTTGCCCCTGCTAAAATGGACCAGAGGAGGATCGAACTCCTGACCTCCGCATTGCGAACGCGGCGCTCTCCCAGCTGAGCTACTGGCCCTCTTGCACGAAACATCTCAAAAAACGAAGCCGGAATATAGTCACGCCTCTCGAATGTGTCAAGCCAGATTTTTAGGCGCTTGTCCGCGTGGCGCGGGGCTTTCCGTCAAAATGAACTGCTCGCGTACCGGCGCGCGTACGCCCGCCTGATCGAAGGCCAGCTTGATGCGGCGACGCAATTCACGCGCGATGTCGGCCTGCTTTTGCGGCAGCGTTTTTACCGTCAAGCGTACCACCAGACTTGAAGGCGTAAGACGTTCGACGCCCATTGAAACAGGGTCTTCGATCATTTCGCTCGGACGCTCTGCGCGCAGCGTTTGCGCCGTGGCGAGCATGATCTGCGCGGCCCGGTCGGCGTCTTCCTGATAGTCAACTTCGAGGTCGAGCACGACACGCGCCCAGTCTTTTGAAAGGTTGGCAACCGTCGTGATCGAGCCATTAGGAATCGTTGTCAGCGAACCGTCCAGCGCACGAATCTGTGTGGCGCGCAGCATCATCCGTTCAACGGTACCCGTCGTTTCGCCAATCTTGATCGTGTCGCCGACGTTGTATTGGTCTTCGAGCAAGATCAAAAAGCCTGCGAACAAATCCTTGATGAGGCTTTGCGCGCCGAAGCCGACGGCGATGCCTACGACGCCCGCGCTCGCTAAGATGGGGGTAACGTCCGTGCCCAGTTGTTGCAGCACTTTCATCAGCCCGATGAAAAAGATCACGCTTTGCGCAATACCGCGAAAGATGTTCGACAGCGTTTGCGAACGCCGTTTGGCCGTCGTCTCGCCGCGACTGACGGCGCGATATTCAAAGAGTTCAAAGACGGTGCGAAGCAGCGCCGAGGCAAACCGCATCAGAAAAATAGTCACGACAATCGTGACTAACAATTCAATGCCTTGAGTGAAAACCCAATCGCTCCACCCGATGCGCCACGCGCGCAATCTTTCTTCGGCGTCTCTGAAATCGTCCCGTGTTTGCGGAATCAGCCTGACGATAAACAGCAAACAACTCGTCCACACCACGGTGCGCAGCGCGTTGCTGATCCAGTCAATCAGCAAGCGACGCAACGAAGTGCGGTCAGGTATTGCCAGCCAGCGCACCCAACGTCGTTGGCTGATGCCGATCAGCCAATGCAGCAGCCACGCCAGCAGGCCCGCGCCAGCGATTAAGAGTAATAAGGTGAAAAGCGTTTCTCGGTTGAGCATGGTTACAGGCGACGGAGTGTAAGGCGAAAACGACGGCGACAAAAGTTAATGGGGGCGAATCCTTTCGCTGATTTTGCGGATGGGCTAAACTCCGATTCGGTTCAACCGTCATTATTTTCAAAAGGAGAAATCACTCGTGAGGAATTTATTGGAAAGCCGAATCGGCAAAGAGGTGGATGTGCAATGCGTCAGCGGCGTATTGAGCGGCAAGATTGTCAAAATCGAAGGAAACATTTTGGTGCTGGAAAGAGAACAGCGTGATTGTTACGTAGACATTGAAAAGATCGTCGCCTTTTGGGACAAGTCGGACAAAAAGAAATCCCCCGGCTTTATGTCAATTGGCTAATGCCGTTGCCTGAGCAATAAAAGACAAAGGCGGCGTGAATCATTTCAAATGATTCACGCCGCCTTTTGCGATTTGTCGAATGGTTTTATTCGATGCCTTGCAAGATTTGCGGAATCATCGCAACTGGCGCGCGGCGATAACCGGTGATGCGTTTTCCCAGTAGCCAGAAAACTCAGAAACCGTTACGCCTTTTGAACTAGACGAGTGATAAAAAGTTTTGTCGTCGCGCACGATGCCTACGTGATGCAGGTCGTTGAAAAAGACGAGCGTGCCGAACTGTTTCTTTTCTGCTTCGGTGGCTTCGGGCATTTGTGACCAGAGTGAACGCGCTGCGACGCGTTGAAAACTTGCGCCTGCTTCTTGAAATACGCGCCAGACGAAACCAGAGCAGTCATACCCGCTGTCATCGGTTCCATAAAACCGATAACGAATACCCAGCTTGTTTAAGATCGCAGACCGCAACTGCGACGACGGATCGTTCGCAAAAGGCAGGTTGGGTTGCAACAGATTGCGCCCCAAGTTGGGTAAAAACTTGGACAGATTTTTGGTTTGCGCTATCAATGCTTGAGGCAACGGCCCCGAAGGTAACGACGGCAATTGCACCAAATCAGCCAGCGAATATTTCTTGGGTAGTTCTGCGGTTTTTGGGGTAACCGGTTTTTGCTGTGCCAGCGTCGGCAGACACGTGCAAACCAATACAAACAAAAAAGCGACAGGACTGCGGGGTATCCTGGGGAAGCTCATTAAATTTCTCCTACTCTTGTTTAGATCAAGCGCGTTGAAACCGCTTAGTGAATTTGCCTGATCTTTGGTCTTTGCCAGACCGCTCAAAGTTGCACGAGGAGCGCAACAACGTGGCGGAGTCTAGCCGCAAACGTGCTGGGTTGTCTACCCCTGAAAATAAATAAATCCGAAAATATGGATAACGACGCAGGGCAAAAGTGAATTGGCGAATTCCGAAATCGGGAGCTATACTCTGCCCGCTTTCAACAAGCGACACACAGCAGGAAAGATTCGACATTCATATACCAATCTAAGGCTTTGCTGCATCTCGTAACCCCCGTGAGCTTTTCATATATCTCGTAGCTTCTTGAGTTTTTATTCCGTTTATGAAAATTGCCATTTTGGGAACGCGTGGCATTCCGGCCAATTATGGCGGGTTTGAAACTTTTGCCGAACAATTAGGAGTCAGACTAGCCGCGCGCGGACATGAGGTGACGGTGTATTGCCGCAAGCATTATGCGACGGCACAGGACGGCACATTCAACGGCGTAAAGCTCGTAACGCTGCCAACCATCCGACACAAATACTTCGACACCATCGTTCACACTTTTCTCTCGACGCTGCACGCCTTGTCGCGCCAATTCGATGTCATCCTGATTTGCAACGCCGCGAACAGCGTTTTCGCGTGGATGCCGCGTGTCGTAGGTGTGCCTACGCTCGTGAATGTGGACGGGCTGGAACGCAAGCGCAAAAAGTGGAATTGGATTGGTCAGCACTATTACCAGCTTTCTGAATGGCTCTCGACTTTTCTACCGACGGCGATTGTGACCGATGCGCAGGTGATTCAGGACTATTACGCCACGCGCTATGGCAAGCAATCCTCAATGATCGCTTACGGCGCAGAAGTCGCGCGGCGCGCTGAACCCGAAGCGTTGCAAAAATACGGCTTGCTGCCTAATCAATACGTGCTTTACGTCAGCCGCCTCGAACCCGAAAACAACGCGCACCTTGCCATCGAAGCCTATCGCAATCTCAACACTGACTGGCCGCTCGTCATCGTAGGCGGCGCGCCTTATGCCGAAGAATACATCGCGCAACTAAAACACATGGCTGATGACCGCGTTCAGTTTCTCGGCTTCGTCTTTGGCGAAGATTATCGCGCGTTGCAGCAAAACGCTTATTGCTACGTACACGCGACCGAAGTCGGCGGCACGCATCCGGCCTTGATCGAAGCGATGGGTGCGGGCAATTGCGCGCTCACGCTCGACACGCCCGAAAACCGCGAAGTGCTGGGCGAAGCCGGATTGCTTTACGGCAACGCGGCTGAGTTGACGGAATTGTTGCAAAGGGTTCTGGCTGACTCGACTTTAATCGAAGAATACCGCCGCCGCGCCATGACGCGCGTGTTGCAGCTTTATAACTGGGAACAGATTACGGACGAATACGAAGACCTGTTGGCGCAACTTGCGGGTGTTGACGTGCGTGGTGTTGTTTCTCGCAGGACTCCCACCTATTCCGTCTCATCTTTCGTCGAAGAACCACCTGCCAAAGCCTCACGCACGGCGACCACTTTGCACTAAATGAATTATCGTTCGGACGTAAAAACTCCTCTGTGGCAAGGGGCTTGGGCGCTGATGCACGAACACCGTGAACTGGTGCTGTCGCTGGTGCGCCGCGATTTATCGAATCGCTATAAAGGTTCGATGATGGGATTGTTTTGGGCCATCGTTACGCCCGCCATTCAAATCACCATTTTCACATTTATCTTTGCCGGAATCTTCAAATCGCGCTTCGGCTCGCAACGCAGCGAGTATGGCTTTGCGGTCTATCTTTTTTGCGGCATGTTGCCGTGGATCGCCTTCGCCGAAGCCGTCCAGCGCGCTACGACCAGCCTGACCGAAAACGTCAATCTCGTGAAACGAGTCGTCTTTCCCATCGAAGCCCTGCCGGTCAATCTAGTGCTTTCCGCTGTCGTGCAACAACTCATCGGTACGGGCATCTTGCTCGTCGCCGCGTTATTGCTTGAGCGCGTATTTCATCCAACCGCCTTGCTGATGCCAGTGCTGTTAGTGCCGCAACTGTTGCTCACTTTCGGATTAAGCTGGCTCGCGGCCAGTCTGGGCGCGTTCCTGCGCGATACGCCGCAATTCACGCAACTGCTGCTGATGGTTTTTCAGTACCTCACGCCCATCTATTACCCCGAAGAACTAATCCCGCCGAGCTTTCAATGGATCAACCGATTGAACCCAATGGCTCCGCTCATTCGCAGCTACCGCCGCATCCTGCTCGAAGGCCAATGGCCCGACTGGCAAGGTTTAACCTTTACGCTTGCATTTGCGCTGGTCTGTTTTGTTTTCGGCTATTGGTGGTTTGAGCGGACGAAGAAGGCTTTTGCTGACATCCTCTGAAGTTTCAAGCAAACAGTTCACTCACGCGGCATTGAAAACCAGGCAAGAGCGTTGCGCTGGTGAGATCATCATTTTCCGCGAGAACGCGAGGCTTCGTCGGCGAGTCGTAAACGTGTACTTCACGGTGTTTTAAGGCTACGAGCCAGACTTGTTGCACGCCTGCGGCAAAGTAATCGTGAATTTTATCCATTACCTTTTCCCAAACGTCGTTAGGTGAAATGACTTCAATGGCGAGGTCGGGAGCAATCGTCCATTTGCTGTAAGGCACACCTCTGCTGCGGGAATGCGTTCGCGTGAGAGAAAGGCTAAGTCAGGCAGGCGCTCGTCCGTGCCAATCATAAACGTTGTGTCAGGGCTGTAGATGTCACCGAGATTGTTTAACTCGACGTGTCTGGCTAGACGCCATCCCAACCGCATGATGGTGCGTCCGTGCATTCCGCCTGCCATCTTGACCTCCTTGCGACCGTTAAAGGTTTCGTAATCGTATTCGTCGCTGACAGCTTGAGCGACGGCTAATTCGGCGAGTGCAGTCATAAAGGCTTCCTCCTGAAAACGGGACGATTCTATCTGCCCTGCATTTTTTCAGCAATTCACTTTGCGTGAGAGTTATTCGTCAGCGTCTCTGATGGAGATGCGTTTGGAACGCACGATGAGCGAAGCAGACCGATTGGTTGGCACGAGGGCTTCGAAGCTGTTGGGGTCGTCTTGAATCGCCGAGCTTTGTTCGGCGTAATCGCGCAATGATTCGACGAAGCGATTGAATTCGCGCTGCATCTGATCCATTCGTTCGCGCATGTTGATGATGATGGCTACGCCCGCGAGGTTGACGCCGAGTTCGCGGGTGAGCTTGAGAATGATTTCAAGCCGTACAATGTCTTCGTCGGAATAGAGCCGGACGTTGCCCTCTGAGCGCGAAGGTTTCAGCAGCCCTTCGCGTTCGTAAAGCCGCAAGGTTTGCTGATGCACGCCGTAATGATCGGCTACGGCGCTGATGGTGTATCCCTTCGCTCTTTTCTTCATAGCGGGAAGAATCTGCCACGGAGGCACTGAGACACAGAAGAAAGAAAAATTTAGTAAGGCGTTGTTAAGCCTCTTTGTCTCTGCGCCTCTGTGGCTAAATTTTAGACGTTACGCCAGCCCCATCGCTTCCCGTGGATTTTCGGGATTGCGGCGGGCGAAGTCGCGCAACAGGTTTTTGGAATCTTCGTCAATGATCTTGGGCAGCGCGACCTTGACCTCTACGTAAAGGTCGCCGTGCGTATTGCCGCGCAAGCTCGGAGCGCCTTTCTCTTTTAACCGAAATATCTGCCCTGATTGCGTACCGGGTGGAATGCGCAATTGCGCTTTGCCGCTGACCATGGGCACTTCGATCTTTGCGCCGAGCGCGGCTTCGGGCAGCGTGATAGGTACTGTGCAATAGACGTTGTCGCCTTTGCGCGTGAAGACCGGATGCGCGGCGACGTTGGTGACGATGAAAAGATCGCCGGTCGGAGCGCCTTTGAATCCGGCTTCGCCTTTGCCTGCCACGCGGACGCGCGCGCCAGTGTCCACGCCAGCGGGAATGCGAACTTTGACGGTTTCGGTTTTGGGCGTGTGGCCTTTGCCTAAGCAGGCCGTACACGGTTGGCGCAACTTGCCCGTACCCGCACAGGGCTGACAGGTTTGGTCATAACGCAGGAAGCCGCCGCCCGCTGAGAGCTTCCCCGTACCGCTGCACGAGCCGCAAATTACCATTCCTGCGCCCGCGTCGCCGCTGCCGCCACAGCGTGTGCAGGTTTCGCTGCGGCGCACGTTGACGGTTGCGGTCAGGCCATTGATGGCGTCTTCAAAACTGAGGGCGAGTGGAACTTCGAGGTCGTTGCCGCGCTTGGGTTGTGGACGTGCTTGCGTAGCGGTGCGCCCTCCGCCGCTGAACAGTTCGCTAAAAATATCGCGAAAGCCTCCGCCTCCACCCGTGCCGGGGGGCGGAGCTTGTTGGCCTCCGCCCTGAAAAACGCTCCAATCGAAATCGAATCCGCCCGCACCGGCTCCCGCCCCCGCGCCACGGGCTGCGGCGTCTTTGAGGTGCTCGCTGTAAGAGCCGAACTTGTCGTAAACCTCACGCTTTTTTGGGTCAGACAACACGTCGTTGGCTTCAGAAAGCTGCTTGAACTTTTCCTCCGCAGCCTTGTCGCCCGGATTCACGTCGGGGTGATATTTGCGCGCGAGCCGCCGATATGCCTTGCGGATTTCGTCCGCCGTGGCAGTGCGCTTTACCCCTAAAACATTGTAGAAATCTTCGCGTTGGGCCATAGGTGCGGTGTGTTGCCATGTGTGTGGTGAGAGCAACCACACGTGGCAGGGAACTATTTCGTATCAACTTTAATTTCGCGCGTCGGCTCGGATGCGCTGTGTTTGGGCAGTACGAGTCGCAACACGCCACGTTGCAATTCAGCGGTGATCTGGTCTACGTCAATGCTTTCTGACAGGCCGAACTGCCGCTCGAATTTTCCGTAAGAACTTTCCAGCCGATGAAATTGCTCGCCCTCACCCATCCAGCGCCGTTCACCGCGCAAGATCAACGTATCCGCCACGACCTTCACATCAATTTCCGACTGCTGTACGCCCGGCACTTCCGCCGTCAGCACGAAACTGGCGGGCGTTTCATAAATATCCACCGCAGGCGACCACGTACTGTTGGCCGTCGTAGCCTCAGGGCTGAACAAATTCTGCCCCTTCGCCATTTGCGTCAACTGCTGTTCAATCGCCGCCAAGTCACTCAGAAGGTGATGTTGTCTCATCTCGGTTGCCGGTTGCCGGTTGCCGGTTGCCGGTTGCCGGCGAGTTAAAACCACCGACAACTGACAACCGGTTACCGACAACTATTCTTATTTATTATCGTCAACGTCAATGTATTCGGCGTCAATTACGTCGTCGCCGCCTTTGCCGCCGCCCGTGTCCGATGAACCGCCGCCCGCGCCTGCTGCTGCGCTTGCGGCTTCCGCCCCTTCATTGCCGCTGGTCTGTTGCGAATAGAGCGCCTCGGCAATTTTGTGTGAAGCGCGCGTGAGTTTGTCGAGCGCGACACTGATTTGACCGGCGTCATTCGATTCGACGGCTTTCTTGGCTTCGGCGATTTCAGCCTCGACTTCAGAAAGCGTACCCACCGCGACTTTTTCACGGTTCTCGTTGATTACCTTTTCGGTCGCGTAAATCATCGTGTCGAGACGATTTTTTGCTTCGATGGATTCGCGCGTCTTCTTGTCTTCGTCGGCGTGCGAATCGGCGTCGCGTTGCATCTTGTCAATCTCGTCTTTTGACAGACCGGATGAAGCCGTGATCGTGATTTTTTGTTCGCGGCCTGTGCCTTGATCTTTCGCCGACACGTTGACGATACCGTTGGCGTCAATGTCGAAGGTGACTTCGACTTGCGGCATGCCACGCGGAGCAGGCGGAATGCCTACCAGATGAAACTTGCCCAGCGTTTTGTTATCGCCCGCCATCGTGCGTTCGCCCTGACAGACGTGGACTTCGACAGAAGTTTGGTTGTCAGTCGCGGTCGAGAACGTTTCAGACTTGCGCGTAGGAATCGTCGTGTTGCGTTCGATCAGCTTGGTGAAAACACCGCCGAGCGTTTCGATACCGAGCGAGAGCGGTGTCACGTCAAGCAACAACAGGTCTTTGACTTCGCCCGACAACACACCGGCTTGCACACCCGCGCCGATGGCGACGACTTCGTCAGCGTTAACGCTGCGGTTGGGTTCTTTGCCAAAGAAATCTTTGACTATTTGCTGAATCTTCGGAATGCGCGTCGAACCGCCGACTAACACGACTTCGTCAATTTGATTGGCAGCAAGATTCGCGTCCTTCAACGCTTGGCGGCACGGTTCTAAAGTGCGCGACAAGATGTCATCAATCAGCGCCTCAAACTTGGCGCGCGTCAGTTTCATCGCCAAATGCTTCGGCCCCGAAGCATCCGCCGTGATGAAAGGCAGATTGACTTCGGTTTCCATCGCAGACGAAAGCTCAATTTTGGCTTTTTCAGCAGCTTCTTTTAGGCGTTGCAGCGCCATCTTATCTTTCGACAGATCAATGCCCTGATCTTTTTTGAACTCTTCGTTGATCCAGTGAATCAGGCGTTCGTCAACGTCATCGCCGCCGAGGTGCGTGTCGCCGTTGGTAGATTTCACCTCGACGACGCCTTCGCCGACTTCGAGAATCGAGATGTCGAATGTGCCGCCGCCGAAGTCGAACACGGCGATGGTTTCATCTTTTTTCTTATCTAAACCATAAGCCAGCGCCGCTGCTGTCGGTTCGTTGACGATGCGTAAGACTTCGAGACCCGCGATGCGTCCGGCATCTTTGGTGGCTTGGCGTTGGGCGTCGTTGAAATAAGCCGGAACGGTAATGACCGCCTGCGTAACCTTTTGTCCGAGATAGTCTTCGGCGGACTGCTTCATTTTTTGCAGCACGATGGCCGAGATTTCAGGCGGCGACCAGTCTTTTTCGCCCGCCGTGATGCGCACGTCGCCATTGCCTGCCGGAGCGACAATGTAGGGAACCTGTTTGATCTCTTCACTTACTTCGCTGAAGCGGCGTCCCATAAATCGCTTGATTGAATAAACCGTATTTTCAGGATTGGTTACGGCCTGCCGTTTGGCTACCTGACCGACGAGACGATTGCCATCTTTGGTGAAGCCGACCACGGACGGGGTCGTGCGTCCGCCTTCGGAATTGGTGATGACGACCGCTTCGCTGCCTTCCATGACCGCTACGACTGAGTTGGTCGTGCCTAAGTCAATTCCAATTACTTTGCTCATAGTTCCTCCGTCAAAATCAATGTGGCAAATCGTGAGTTGGTTTGCCTTTGAGTCCTTAAGTTCAATTTTTTTAGTGCTTACGATAAGTTTTTGTGCTTTTTGGCACTCTTCTATTTGAAAGCGGACGCAGTATAGAAGTTGAGTGCGTTGCTGTCAATTATTTTGATTAAAGATTCTCATCTGAGTTGCTATCTTCCGCCGCGTCGCGCAGGCGAGATTCGATTTCGCTGGTCGTAATAATCAACCGAGGGGCTTTACCAGTGGCAGAGGCTGACGTAATTAGCGGTTCGCTGGCAGGCATATCGAATGAGCCAAGATTGACCGGATTGCCGCTGCCGGTGAGCAGTTCGGTACGCGCGCGGCGATAGAATTGCGACTCCTGATAGATTTCCTCGAGAAAACCGAGCAGCACCTGAGCGATGGCGATGAAGGGCACGGCAAGGATGATGCCGATCAATCCAAACATATTGCCGCCGATGACCAAACCAATAATAACCCAGAGGGGATGCAGGTTGAGTTTATTACCCAACAGCTTTGGCGTGAGGTAATAGCCCTCGACGCTTTGCACGATGGCGAAAACGATCAGCACGCCGCCGATGCGCGCGAAACCGGCTCCATCCAGCGCGAGAAAGGCGACAGACAAAATAAAGCCGATCAATGTGCCGAGATACGGAATGAAATTGAGCAGGCCCGACAACAGTCCCAACGTGATGGCAAGTGGTACGCGCAGGACGGCGAAGCCGACGGCATACAAAGCTCCCATCACAAAACCGATGAGCAATTGGCTGCGCACATAAGTCGAAAGTACGTCGCTCATCTGATGGATCAGCGTTCCCGCCGTCGTGCGAAAACGCGGCGGAACCAGCCGTTCGAGGTGCGACATCATTACGCGGTAATCGGCCAGCAGGTAATAGACGAAAAACGGAATCAGCAATAAATCCAACAGCGAAGACGTGAACGTCACCAGTTGCGCCAAGCCGTTTTGCAACCAGTCCAGCCCGACTTGCGGAATCTGTTTGCGCGCCATCTCAAAAGCGAGCTGGACGTTTTTAGAGAGGCGCGGATTGACTTGATCTAGCTTGGCGATGAATTGCCTGGCGCGTTGTTCGGTAAGCAACTCTCTGGCCTGTTGGATCGAAATCGTAATTTGCTCCCACAAGTTGGGGAGGATAAACAGCAGCAAGAGAATGAGCAGCAGGCTTGCGCCTGTGAGTGCCAGCAACACCGCTGTTGCGCGATTCCAGCCGCGTCGCTCAAACCAAATCACCATCGGATTCAGCAAATAAGACAACGCCAGCGAACTCAACAACGGAATCAATACGACGTTGCTGGCGATGACCAGCCCCCCAAACGCGAGTAAGCCCAACACGACCGCCGGAAGCCAGCGCATCCACTCGTAAGGCGGAACATAGGGCGGACGCGGCACCAAAGGATTTTGTGTAGAGCCGAATTTCAACGCTTAGTCCTTTGATTGCGGAGCCTCATTCATCTGGCGATTTACGTGAAAGATATAATGAATGCCTGAAAATACGCACATGCCGAACGTGATGATAAAAGCAGGGAACAGGAAACGCTCCGACCAGCGAAAGGCATTGGTTGCCAGAAAGAGAACGATCATAAAAAACTCTACGAAAGTGTTGACCTTGCCCGGCCACGAAGGGCGAAAATTGCTGAACCCCGTAGAAACATTGATGACCAGCGCGCCCAACACGATGAATACGTCGCGGCTGATCGCTGCGACCGTAACCCAAAACGGCAGCGGGCTGGTCAACGTGAAGCCGTGCATCGTTAAAATGATAAATGCTGTGACGAGCAACAGCTTATCCGCCATCGGATCAAGAATTGCACCGAGTTCAGTCTTTTGATTGAAGGCGCGTGCGACGAATCCGTCCAACCCGTCAGTGATTGCCGCCGTCACGAAAAGCGCCAACGCCCAGCCGAAATACTGGTAATAGACCGCCATCACAAAAACGGGTACGAGCAATAGTCGCAGGATGGTCAGCAGGTTGGCGAGTGTGAAAACCGATGACATGGACGGGCAATCGAAAGAGGAAGAAAAACTAAGTGAAAAGGTAACTCGTTGAGCATCTTAACTTTTAAGGTTCTCTTTTCAAAACGTTTTGCGCATAATGCCGCTCGTTATGAGGACGTTGATTGTTGGTGACATTCACGGGAAATACGATCTATTCATCCGTTTGCTGGCAGAGATGGACTATTCCCCCGGCGCAGACCGCCTGATTTTGATCGGCGATCTGGTTGACCGCGGAGAAAATTCAAGCGCCGTCGTCGCCAAAGCCATGGAACTCAAAGCCGCCAACCCCGACCACGTCGTAGTGTTGCGCGGCAACCACGAAGCCATGATGATCAACGCGCTCGCCCAGCCCAGCGGAGATGACGTCGAGTTGTGGTATATCAACGGCGGCATCGAAACGCTGCAAAGTTATCTGGACGAAGAAGGCAATCTCAACATTCCCGAAGAACATTACGAATTTCTTTACCACCTGCCGACTTGGTTTGAAGACGATCACGCCATTTACGTTCACGCCGGATTGGTCGAAGACGAAATGGGAGCTTTTCTGCATCCACACGAATCTCCTGAACATCCTTCGTTGCTCTGGTCGCGGAGCCGCCATTTCTTTGCGGAATACACGGGCAAAACGGTGATCTTCGGCCACACGATCACGGGCATGTTATTCGGTGAGCGCGAAAAAGTGTGGCTGCGCGATCACGTTATCGGCATTGACACAGGCGCTTACCTCACCGGCGTACTTTCCGCCATCGAAATGCCCTCGCGCCAAATCTTCAGCGTGCGCGAAGAAGATGACGGCGAAAACTCTGCCAAAAGCTGGCTGCGCAAAACCCTCTGGTCGTAACTCGCGCGTCATCCATTCATACATTTTGGTCAAACTAAAAATACGGAAATTAAAAGACGCCGCTTGTGCAGGCGGCGTGTGCGCATTACAGTGACGCCGTTTTTTCAACGCCAGTGCGAGTCACTAAGCAAGAGAACGCCGTCCCAATACGTATCAAAGCGTTCCGCGAACACATCCCCTTAAACCGTCGTTGTAGGCACGACAGATTTTGCGGCAAGCCGAACGAACCTTGCCGCACAGGCAAAACACATAACCTTATCTCGAAGAGGAGAAGTCAAGATGTCGAAATTCACCAGCAAGTTTTTTAGTGTGGCGTTGGCGTGTGTAATCACAGCGATGATGGCTGTGGCGGCACTCGCACAAGGCCATCCGGTCGAAGGCGAATACGCCACCAGTTCGCAGAGCGCCGAACTCGGCACCATCACTTATGTCATGGTTATCAAGAAAAACGGCGACACTTGGGCGTGCGAAATCAAGGATTCGCCGATCCCGCTCACGGTGAAATCCATGACCGTTGACGCCGATAACAACGTCGTCATCACGGCGGACGCAGGCGGCACGACCGTTGAACTCAAAGGCAAACTCGTCGGCGAAAAAATGGCGGGCAACTGGACGGCGGGCGATATGAAAGGCACCTTTGAAGCGACCAAGAAAGGTGCAATGGCGGCTGCTAAAGCCCCGGCGGCGGCAGCGCCCGTAGCGGCGGCTTCTGCTTCAGCGGCGAGCCTCGAAGGCACTTATGATTTCAAAGTCATTGCCGAAGGACAGGGCGAATTGCCCTTCGTCATTATGCTGAAAAAGGACGGCGACAAATATAAAGTCGAAGTCCCCAACGCAGGCGATATGACCGTCACCGATGTCAAAATTGACGGGGAGAACGTGACATTCAACGCGGCCTATCAAGGCAACGGCCCGATTCCGCTGAAAGGCACGATCAAACCCAGCGAAATGGGCGGCAAGTGGGAATTCTCAGGCTTTTCGGGTACATGGTCGGCGAAGAAGAAGTAAGGCATGAAGGCAGTTTGATAAGTTCTTAGGGGAAGCCAGCCGTGAATCGGTTGGCTTCCCCTTCGTATTTTTGAAGCTAGTCTTCAACGCTGATGCAACGCCCGTAAATCGCATTCGCGGTAATCCAGCCGTTGATGCGTCCTTTGTTATTGCCGATCTGAAAACGTTTGCCTTGCATGGCTTTCACCAGATGCAGGTATTCGTTGCCATTCACTTTGCAAAGCACGATGTCGCCGACTTCAAGCGTGTCTGCGTCTACCGGTTCAACCGTGCAAAGCTGGCCTGATTCAATTTTGCCTTGCATCGAATTGCCACGCGGACGAAACGAAACCGTCTCGCCCTCTTTCAATCTCGCAATATAGCCAATCGCCCAGCCCATTAGTTTTACTCCTGCTTCCCGAAATTCTTCGGCAACCCTTGCCAACATTCCCAATAGTCTTGCTGCAACGCCGTCGTCTCAAGCGCAAAGGCCGTCGTCCGAAACACGTAACGCGACTCGAACATAAACGCCAACGTATTTTCGTATTTCTTCGGCGTGAGTTCCGCGTGACTCGTTTTCTCAAAGGCTTCGGCGTCGGGGCCGTGTGGGGACATGCAATTGTGCAGGCTCGCGCCACCAGGCAGAAAGCCCGAAGGCTTCGCGTCGTATTCGCCACGAATCAGTCCCATGAATTCGCTCATCACGTTGCGATGAAACCACGGCGGACGAAACGTATGTTCAGCAACCATCCAACGCGGCGGAAAGATGACGAAATCTACGTTGGCCGTGCCTGCCGTATCGCTCGGCGAAGTCAGCACCGTGAAAATCGAAGGATCGGGATGATCAAAACTCACCGTGTTGATTGTGTTGAATCGCGCCAAATCGTATTTATACGGCGCGTAATTGCCATGCCACGCGACGACGTCCAGCGGCGAATGATTGATTTCGGCTTCCCATAAATTTCCCTGAAACTTAGCGACGAGACGAAAGTCGTCTTCTTCGTTTTCATAAGCCGCGACGGGCGTTAAGAAGTCGCGCGCATTCGCCAAACCGTTCGCGCCGATTGGCCCTAACTCTGGCAAGCGAAACGGCGCACCGTAATTTTCGCAAACGTAACCGCGCACTGCGCCCGCGCATTCGACGCGGAATTTCAAACCGCGCGGCAACACGGCAATTTCACCGGGCACGATTTCCAGCACGCCGAGTTCAGTGTGAATGGTTAGCTCGCCTTGTTGCGGCACGATCAACAACTCACCGTCCGCGTTGTAAAAGAACCGCTTCATCGAAACGTTGACCGCATAAACGTGTGCTGCCACCCCGACTTGCATTCCTACGTCGCCATTGCCCGCCATGGTCATCATCCCGTCAATAAAGTCAGTCGGTGCGTCAGGCAGCGGCAACGGATTCCACCGCAACTGATTGGGCGAAGTCACCGCATCAGTGAACGGCGCACTTAGCCAGCGTTTGTTTTCGATTTGCTTGAATGGCTTATGAATGACCGAAGGGCGAATACGATAGAGCCACGAACGCAGGTTATGCGCGCGCGGCGCAGTGAACGCCGTACCGCTCAACTGTTCGGCATACAAACCCAACGGGGCGCGTTGCGGCGAGTTCTGGCCGACGGGCAGCGCACCCGCCATCGCTTCCGTAGCGAATTCATTGCCAAAGCCAGATTGGTAAATCAGTGGTTGCATTACGCATCAACGAAAGGTGACTTCCGCCGTAAAGCCGTCGCGGCTAAACATCGTTTCGAGCATTTGTTTGGCGCTCTGATTGGCGCGTTCGGTTAAGCGTGATTGTTGTGCTGCTTGCTGAAATTGCGTACGGGCTTGTTGAAAAATTTTGTCGCGGTCAGCGGCTACAAACGAATTCCACAAGCCGCGCTGTTCGTCATAGGTTTTCATCTCCTCAATATCCGCCGCCAAAATCACAGCTTGCGGCAGCGTGATGCGAATCTTTTTGGCGGCTTCGTCAATCTTCACCTCAGAGCCTTGTTCCAGCCCCTGCTCTAAATTGATGCCCGCCATCACTTTTGCCGTAACCACCACGAGCGAGCGTTTCGTCGAACCCAACCACGTATCTTCAAACACCACCACATCGCGCATCACGGCTTCGCTCGTGACGAGCTTGGCTACGTTTTGGATTTGCTGCATCACCAGCGAATGCGTGACGGTAGTTTTTGATAAGGAAGGGAAGTGCGCGAATTGCTGCCAGACGACGATGCTGGTAACGAGCAAGGCGATTAGCGCGCCGCCGATGGCGAGCCACGGCGCGACGGCGCGTAAGTCAGAGGTGTTGTGGGGTTCGCGTTCCATCATTCAACCGGACGTACGTCAGTGATGTGATATTCCGTCTCGCCGAAACATTGCGTAGGCACGCCTTTGTGTTGCCCATAACTCAACGCGACGCGTTTGCCCATCGAACGATTGATCTTCTCGGCAACGGCGTCGTTGCGTACGCTGAAATGGAAAATCTCAGGCGCAGTGCCGGGCATCGTGACCATCGCCATTTCGCCTTCCCACGTTTTGCAGACCCAGCCTTTCTTTGACAGTTTCTGCACGAAGCCCGAACGCTCGCCGCTCGAATAACTCACCTTCAGCGCGCCCCATACATAAAGGCCAAAGCCGCCTACGATCAGCAACAGCGCGACGACCGCAATCAAAATCCCGCGAATCATAATTTGAATTCTCCTCTTGAGTTTGAGCCCGAAATTGAATTGGACAACGACAATATCATCAAGCGCGCCCGCTGGCAGCGTCAATCACACCAGATTGCCGCGCCCTGCCTGTTCGCGCTCGATGGCCTCGAACAACGCCTTGAAATTGCCCTTGCCGAAGCCCTGACAGCCTTTGCGTTGGATGATTTCGTAAAACAATGTAGGCCGATCTTCCACCGGCTTGGTAAAAAGTTGCAGCAGGTAACCTTCGTCGTCGCGGTCAACTAAGATGCGCAAGCCGCGCAGCGTTTCCAGGTCTTCGTCAATCAGGCCGACGCGCGCGTTGAGCAATTCGTAATAGGTGTCTGGCACATCGAGGAAGTCTACGCCATTGGCGCGCAGTTGGCGGATGGTGGCGATGATGTCGGTCGTGAGCAGCGCGATGTGTTGCACGCCGGGGCTTTGATAAAACTCGGTGTATTCCTCAATCTGGCTTTTGCGTTTGCCCGGCGCAGGTTCGTTAATCGGGAACTTGATGCTGCGCGAATGGTTCGCCATCACTACGCTGTTGAGCGCCGTGAAATCGGTCGAAATATCCTTGTCATCAAAGGTCATAAACCGCTCGAAGCCGAACACGCGCCGATACCAGTCTTCCCAATGTTGCATCTTGCCGAACTCTACGTTGGCGACAAAATGATCAAGCCGCAACAAGCCCGCGTTGCGCCCCGGCGAGCGCGATTCGACAAACTCAGGGAAAAACGGCCCATCGTAATTCGGCTTGGAAAAAAACGAATGAATCGTATCGCCATAAACTTTCACCGCCGACCGCCGCGCTTCGCCGCGCTCAGTTTTGATCGTGTAAGGCGCAACCGCCGCCATAGCCCCGCGTCGCACCGCTTCTTCAAACGCGAAATCGGCGTCGTCCACTTCCAGCGCCACATCGCGCACACCATCGCCGTGCTGGAAGATGTGCGCGCTGGCTTTATCGAGCGACGTATACGGCGTTGTCAGCAACAGCTTGAACGTACCTTGCTGCAAGCCATACGAACACTGCTCGCGGTTGCCGGTTTCGAGTCCGGTGTAAGCAACACGCTCAAAGCCGAACGCATTGCGATAAAAATAATCAGCCTGCTTGGCATTGCCGACGTAAAGTTCGATGTGGTGGACTTGGCGAATTTTGAGTGGATTGTTATTGCTCATAACATTTATTATCTCCTTACTTCTTCAAGTTTCGTTTCTAGCTTGGCAATGCTCTTGAGAATAGCGTCGCGGTTTTTTGCGCTCTTGATCCATTGAGGCAAGCGCGTCGCTATTGACCATTTTCCCTTTCGGTCTCGATGAGCAGCCGCAACATAGGTTTTGAGGGTTTGCAGATGTTCCTTGTTGAAAGCCCACAGCGTATTGCCGCAAGACTCAATTTGCAGCCACAGCGGCAACCCGAAATAAGGGTCAATAGGCTCATCGGAAACCCATACGTGCTGCCAGTCGAGATCAAGCTCTGTTAGTTCGTGACAGAAACCGCATTCGACGGTTGCGGTTTGCTTTATCCAGGAACTGTGCGCCTTCTTCCAAACTTCCGCTTTCAGCCATTTCTGCCCGCAATGAGTGCAACGCTGTCTGGCACGACCAATGACTGGGCCTTTCCATTCACATTTGTCGCTGTTCCACGTTTTGTTGAAAGAGCAATGTAAGCATTGAGCGCGTGCGCCAGTCGCTTTGTGAAGCTGCCACCTTTCGTCAGCGAACTCACCGCGAATCAAAACTGGCCCCTGGCAAGTGGGGCAGACACAAAGAGCATCCTTTATGTACCAGCGTAATGAAGCGCCGGTATCAATGTATCGCGTTACTTCTGGTTTCATAGCGATCAACTCTTTGGCAAGGAGACAAGTGAGCAAACTTATTTATCATCACTCATTGCCCTCGCAACACTCGCTTCACGCGCGCATCAATCGGATCGGCATCAATGATTACATCGCCGCCGCGCTTCAAAACATAATCTTTTGGGCCGTAGTTAATCCGCCAGTTGGGATTGTCCAACGTAGCCTGCGTGACCGAAACCAAACATTGGCGCAAGTCCAAGCCGAGTTCAGCGGCGTATTGATTTGCGGCAGCGACTATGCGCGCGAACTGCATCGCCATTTCATCGCGCAAAATTTCTTCAGTGATAGTTATGTGCATACGCAAAGTGAATGAGCGGCGCGAAGCGTGTCCGTAGCCCGACTGTAAGAGAGGGCTGCCTCGGCATCGCGCCCTTCGGCAGACAGTAGCGCAACCTCAATGCAGCCCTCGCTAACGGTCG